>JAICGZ010000068.1 GCA_025922875.1 Pyrinomonadaceae bacterium | reverse complement strand
TCCGCATGCTTGATAGGTCGCATCGTCTCTCCGTCCGTTTTCAAAGTTGTATGGCGTGCCTTGGCAGATTCAGGCGCACAAGGCCGCAGACCTATTGGCAACGACCGTGCCGCCGCAGCCAGAGGCGGCTAAGTCTAATTATTGGCGTACTTAAGCCTAAGTTGGAGAGATTTTATAAACGCTGGGCGTGTGTCTTCGTGCTACAGAGGGCTTGGTATAGTCTAAGCGTGTGACATTTTGGCCGTGATGGGACAGGATTACAGGATGTACATGATTTTCAGGATTTTTCGCCCATGGCGGCGGTCATGGCGGCGATGATCGGGTCGGTGACTCTTCGTTTGTGGAGCTCTTCAATCCTCGCAGGCGATAGATCGAAATTGACCGGAGAGCCTTCGATCCGTTTGATAATCGTCCCTTCGGAAAACCCGGCTTCAACTAAACGAATGACACCCTCGTTGTCGAGCGTCGGTGTTTTGTCGAGCTTGGGCGCGGCACTCTCACCCGCTTCAACTGGAGGCTTGATGATGCGCACAGTCGCCGAGCCGCTTATGTTTCCTTCATTCTGATTCCCCCCAAGACCACCACGCGATCGACTCTGCGACTGCGAGCTTGAACCGGATCCAAAAATACTATCGCCCTGGCTCTGCGGTTCTCCCGCGTTGCCCTGCCTCTTCATGCCTTTGAAGAACTTGTCGTCACTCTCCCACTCGTCATCGTTAACTACGACCGCGGTGCCCATCTGCGACGACAGCATCGCAAGGATAATATTGTCATTCACACCATTGCGCTTCAGTTCGATGAGTTGCTCGGTATCGAGTTTGTAATTGCCAGGCCGGTTAGCAATGATCGCGATAACGGTCTTCTCTTTAAAGCCGGCTTTGACGAGTTTAATAACGGACGCGTTCGTCAGCGGCGCGTCAGGCTGCTGTGCGTAACCCCCGATCACAAAAAGTGAAAGGCACAAAAGCGTCGCAGAAATTATTCGTTTCATGATGTGGGTTTCGACGTGGGTTTCTTTGTCCGTACAGTGGTGCGTTTGTAGCGATAGCTGATCTTCTTCACGTAGTTGCGCGTCTCTTTATACGGCGGCACCCTGTTTCCAAACTTCGCCACGGCGCCTTCACCGGCGTTGTAACTTGCCAGCACCAGGTCCACGCGATTGTTGAAACGATTCAAAAGCTCTCGCAAGTATCTCGTGCCGCCAGAAATGTTTTGCGCCGGGTCATGCGATCGCCGCACGCCGAACCGAGCTGCCGTTCCGGGCATCAGTTGCATCAACCCGCGCGCGCCTTTTGGCGAGACCGCGTGCGTATTGAAGTGCGACTCCTGTTCCATCACGAGAAAGATCAGGTAAGGGTCAACGTTGTACTTGCTTCCGTTCAGGCGGATGAGCCGGTCGAGCCCCGGCCTGCCGGTGCTCCAGCCGCGCTCTTTTTTACCTGACTTCGCAATCGTCTGAGCGTCCTCGGCTTCGATACGATCGACACGACTGGCGTCAAGGAAGATGTCCATCGACCCACGCTTGTACCAAACGCCGGCCGCAGATTGCGTGGCGCTATCTGCTTCGACACGCGCCCCGCCTTTTAAATAGATCCAGGCCGGCTTGTCGTAGACTCCGTTTGTCTTTGGTTTTTCCTCTACAACTTCAGAGACTTCGAAGTGATCGTCATCATTCGTGCTCGGGGTTGCCGCCGGCGTGGGCGCGGGCGCAGTTGACTCGCGCTCAATCTTCTTTACTTTGTCTTTCGACAAAATGTTGCTGAGTCCACCTTGCCTGTACCAAACACCCTGCGGCGTCTCCCACGCATCGTCAACGACGAGGTAAGAGCCGTCGGCGAGCTTTAACTTCACTTTCTCCTGTGCAAACGCCTGACTCGAACACACGAGCATGAGAATCAGACAAGCTAATAACACGGATTTTCGCTGATCTTTTTTCATCTGTGTTCATCCGTGGCTATAACTCCAACGGGTCTGCCTGCGTTCGATTGTTTGTTGTCTGTTCCTGCTGGGCGAACGAGTGCGACGTTCCGAAGTAATTTCGCCAGGCAATATCGACAATCTGCGGTGTCAGGTGGAGCTTCTGATTTTCAAACAAACAAATATCTGTCGCCCGATCCAGGATGTCGCGTGGTTCGCAACCTTTCATTTGTCGCTTCTCCGCACGATACTTAGTCAGGATATGGTCCAACACCGGCTGTTCGACGGCGATTCCACGCTTGCCTGCCTGATACTTGAAGATCGACGTGTACGCGCCGGCCGTGGGTGGCTCAACTCGCGCGCGGTAGCCCATGCGCCGTAGGAACGCCTGGTCTGCAAGGTCCTTCTCTTCGAGGTTGGTCGAAAACACGACGAGCTGCTCGAACGGAACCTCGATCTTTTTTCCAGTGTGCAGCGCAAGATAGTCAACGCGTCTTTCAAGCGGCACGATCCAACGGTTCAACAGATCCTGAGGCGCCACACGCTGCCGGCCGAAGTCGTCGATAACCAACGTCCCGCCGTTTGATTTCATCTGGAACGGCGCTTCGTAAAACTTCGCAGCCTCACTCCAGGTGAGATCAGCGTTTTCGAGAGTCAACTCTCCACCGACTACAACCAGCGGCCGATGAATGAAGACCCAGCGATGATCGTACTCGTTTGGAGTCTCGTCCACAGGCATCGGTTCGTGACAGTGGTTATCGAAGACGCGAATGATCTGTCCGTCGATCTCAACTGCATAAGGGATCCAGATCCCTCCATCCAATGCGTTGTTGATACGCTCCGCAACGGCTGTCTTTCCCGTGCCCGGTAATCCGGTTAAGAAGAGCGACCGTCGCGAGTTGATGACGCAACCCAACGTCTGAAGCAGCGACTCCGGCAGAACCAGATCGTGAAACGCCTGGCGCACAGTTTCCATCGAGGCCGTATTCGACGGAATCGACTGCAACTTCATCATGTGCGAATAGTCGCGCAGAGACACCGGCGCTGGTCCAACATAGCCACTAATGGACAACAGCCGCGCGAGACGATCCCAACCATGGTCCAACATCGCATAGCGCGTGGAGCCGATGGCTGATTGCATCTTCACTTCGATCAGCTTCTCGCGGTACAGCTTCTGGAGCAGGTCCTCCGTCAACGTGCGCGGAAGATTGATGCGTTCCGCAACTGCCTGAGTCGTCGGCTCGGGCAACATGGCCACGTGCTTCAAAGCGAGATCGCAGAGAAAGGCTTCGGAAATACCGGTATCGGCTATTTCCTCGGGAAGCGGCGGTCCCATGCTTTCGATCTCCGCGCGCGTCAGAATTGCGGTGTGCGACATGTGAGTCTCTCTCTTCTTCTGGAATCGGGCCTATAGGACCTATAGGACCTATTTGCCGTTGTTAACGCCATTGTTCGCCGCGAGGGCGAGTGCGACGCGAGCGCCTTCTGATTCCGTTGCACGTCCCACGCGCTGGTAGAGATCAGCCAGGCGCCGGAGAGCGATGGAGTTGGCCGGGTCGATTTCACGCGCGGCTTCGTAGTAACGAATGGCATCGTCTTCACGACCAAACCGCTCGAGCATCTTCGCGGTGTTGAGATTGCCGGTTAATGGACCAGTGGCGCGTGTGAACGCTTTGTAAGCTTCGTCGATTTTGCCGAGACGGCAATACGCCAGACCGAGATTGTTCAAGATCCGCTCGTCAGTTGGCGCAAGCTTCGCAGCACGCTTTAACCGATCGACCGCAGCGCGATAGTTGCCGTTCTGGTAGAACGAGAACCCGAGGTTGTTGAGCGTGTCGGCGTCCTCTTCGAGTTTCACTGCACGTTCGAACGAGTCTTTGGCGCGATCGCCAAAGCCCTTCTTGTCGTAGGCCACGCCCAAAAGATTGTGGGCCTCGGTAAGTTTTGGATCGAGTGAAACAGCCATGGAAAGTTCGGAGATCGCGTCGTTGTAACGCTCTTCGAGCAGGTACTCGCGGCCTGTTTCAAAATGCTCTCGCGCTGAAGCAGACGACGTGTCTCGCTTAATTTTCTTACTGTTGTTCGCATCCTCGATTCTGGTGATGCCGGCACTCTCAAAACGCTCGGCATCCTTCTCGGTCATGCGATGAACTTTGTTTCTATCGTCGCCGCCACCGAACAGCCGGCCAAAAGCCTTGAACGGCGCTGCCAGAACTTTGACGACTTTGTTTCCGCCCTTCTTCTTCGGCCGATCGCCGCCCACTTCGGCACCCGAATCCTCTAGCACCATGGCATCCGGGTCACCCTCGCGTTCGATCGTGGACGCGCTCCACATCGCGGTCGCCGCGATAGTCAGTACAAAAGCGATTAGAACTGCAATGATTCTACGTTTGTTCATTGGTCCAACTCCTCTTACATCCTACCGAGAACGTCAATGAGGTTAAGGGCAGCAGGGCCAAGTATGGCGATGAAAAGCGTCGGGAACAGAAAACACGCAAGGGGGAACAACAGTTTGACGGCGGCTTTCTGCGCTTCCTGTTCGGCCCGCTGGCGTCGCTTGGTTCGCAGTGAGTCTGAAAACACGCGCAGGCCCTTCGCGATCGACGTACCAAATTTATCAGTTTGAATCAGCATCGCGACGAGACTACGAAGATCGTCTACACCGGTTCGTTCAGCCAGGTTGCGCAACGCTTCATCGCGCTCGCGGCCCACACGGATTTCGAGATTGGCGAGTTCGAATTCAATCGCGATGGCCGAGTGCACATCTTTCAATTCACTCGCGACTTTCAGCATCGCGGCGTTCAAACCGAGACCGGCTTCAACCGAAACAACCATCAGATCGAGAGCATCGGCGAGTCCCCAGCGCAGGTCTCTTTGCCGGTTGTTCGTGATTCTTCCCAGAAAGAAGCGAGGCAGGATAAAGCCGACTACGAAAGCAAGGATTATGTAAACAATCGCGCTCCCAAGCGGTCGCGCCAGCAAGGCACAAACGCCCGCGACGGCCAGCGGAAATCCCGCCATCGACGCGAGTTGAATTGCACGATAAATGATCGGGGCTTCCGGCGAACGAAAGCCTGCGTGCATCAATTGCTTTTGCAGCTTTTTCGCTTCGGTTGCCGACGGAGGCAGCAGCTTGTTCAACGGTGACGCGAGACGCTGCGCGATGTCGGCAGCCGGACTCTCTTCCGCTAACACGGCTGAACCCGTGGCTTGCATCGCACCGCCGCCGTCTTTACCACCAAGCCGGCGCAGTCTTTCAGTGGCTGCACTCTGCGGTTTGTAGAGCAACCAGTAAACACCGAGCATTCCGAGGGAGATGCAGACGAAAGTGGAGATGGCGATGATGATTATCATGGTTGCGTTCGGCCCTTGTAATCTGCGGACTAGATCTTGATTTTCAAAATCTTTCTAACAATCAACATACCCGTGACCTGCATGGTCATCGCGGCGGCGATCAGGTAATGACCGCGTGGATCTTTCCAGAGCACGCTCATGTATTCGGGATTCATGACCGTCACTGCCAACGCCACAAAGATCGGCAACGCGCAGAGCAGCCATGCAGACATACGCGAGCTGGTCGTCAACGTTTTCAAATCGCCCATGATGCGGAAACGTTCACGAATCGTGTACGCAACCTTCTCGAGGATCTCGGCGAGATTGCCGCCCGTCTCGCGTTGAATCAGGATTGCGACCACACACATTTTCAGATCCAGCAACGGCATTCTCTGCGTCAGGTTTTCGAGCGCGAGTTTTACTGAAAGGCCTAGGTTCTGTTCTTCATAAGCTTTGCGAAACTCGGTCGCGATCGGTTCGGGCATCTCGGTCGAAACCATGTGCAGCGCTTCGGAGAAAGCGTGGCCGGCGCTTAGCGCCCTGCTGACCAGATCGAGCGCATCCGGAAGATGTTCGAGAAACGCGTTGAAACGTTTCCTTCGTTTCCACCAGACGTGCACCAGCGGCAGCGCCGCGGTGGCGAGTCCGGCAAGGATCATGATCGGAATGAAGACTGTCAGAACCGACGCCGCCAACGCACCGAGCATCCCCGCCATGAACGAAAACATGAGCAAGCGCGAAGGTGTGATATGCAAATCCGCCTGGTCCAACAGGCGCTTCAGCTGCAACGCCGCCTGGATATTAATCAACGTGCGGTTGACCCAGGGGATCTCGCTCATCAACTCGTTGCGAGCGAGCACCACGTCCACGTCCTCTGTCTGCGCCGAATGAAGCAGCGCCTCGGAGAGTCGTTTCTGCAAGGCCACACGTTTCTTGTCGGTGCTGTGTGTAGCGAGCAGGTAGGCGCCCAGCACCAGGAACAAGGCAAACACGAATACGAGAAACGATATGATCATTGATTACATCTCCTCGAAGAAGACGCGCGGCAACTGCAAACCGCATTGTTTCAACCGTTCGGCGAAGCGTGGGCGAATGCCTGTCGGGCGGAAACGTCCGAGCACCTGGCCTTCCTTATCGACGCCGGTTCTCTCGTATTGGAAGATCTCCTGCATGGTGATGGTTTCGCCTTCCATGCCGGTGATTTCAGAAATCGAAGTCACACGACGTGAACCGTCAGACATGCGCGCGACCTGGACCACCAGGTTCAGCGCCGACGCAATCTGCTGGCGCATGGCGCGGTCCGAGAGACGCATACCGGTCATCTGGATCATTGTCTCGAGCCGCGACAGGGCGTCGCGTGGTGTGTTTGCGTGAACGGTAGTCAAACTTCCGTCGTGACCGGTGTTCATCGCCTGAAGCATGTCGATAGCTTCACCGCCGCGCACCTCGCCGATGACGATGCGATCGGGGCGCATACGAAGTGCGTTGCGCACGAGATCTCTCTGCGTCACTTCACCGCGGCCTTCAATGTTCGGCGGCCTGGTTTCGAGTCTGACGACGTGCGGCTGCTGGAGCTGCAATTCCGCCGAGTCTTCGATCGTGACGATGCGCTCATTTTCCGGAATGTAAGCTGAGAGCGCGTTGAGCAGTGTCGTCTTACCGGCGCCGGTACCACCCGATATCAAAACGTTCAGGCGCGCAGTGACGACCATCTGCAGCATGTCAGCAATATCTTTGGTGAGCGCTTTGAATTCGATCAGCGAGGACATCTTCAGCGGATCCGAACCAAAACGGCGGATCGATACGACTGGTCCATCGATCGAGAGCGGCGGGATGATGGCGTTGACACGCGAACCATCCTGCAGGCGCGCGTCCACCATCGGCGACGATTCATCGATGCGGCGGCCGACTGACGAAACGATGCGCTCGATCACGCGCATCAGGTGCTCGTCGTCTTTGAACCTGACACCCGTCGCTTCGATCTTGCCGCGGCGCTCGATGTAGATCGTATCGTGACCATTAACCAGGATGTCGGAGATCGTCGGATCGGCTAACAACGGCTCGAGTGGTCCGAGTCCGAACAGTTCATGCTGAACGTCGTTGACCAGCCGTTCGCGCTCAGACACGGACAACGGCATGGCTTCCTGCGCCAGCACGCTCTCCGCGAGACGCGAAACTTCCGCATGCACCTGATCCGGAGTAAGAGTTGACAGCTTCGTCAAATCCATCCGGTTGATTAACGTCCGGTGCAGACGGGCCTTCATTTCCTGGAATGAATGCTGACCGGTGCCGTCCGCGACACTGCCGGGGGCGTTATTGTTGTTGCCGATTAATCTTTCACGTAGTGCCATGATGTTTTTCACGCGCGGCCGCTTGCCGCTTCGTTAGACCTTTTCCATTGAGGTTTGAAGATTAAAATTCGGCTGGGCCGATTGCTTCTTGAGTAATCCAGCCCAGAAAGGACGGCGTTGCTTCGATTCATCGATCGGCGCGACACCCAAAGACATCTGCTGCGCGATGCGACGAATCTCCATCGCGATCTTCGACGTGGGTTCGGCCTGGACCAGCGGTGTACCGAGATTGATCGAGCCGACTGCTGTCTGGTAGTCACTGGGCACAAAACCTACGACCGGTTCACCGAGAAACTTCTCGACTTGCCTGAGATCCAGATCGATCTGCTTGCTCCAGCGATTGACCACGATGCGTACTTTCTTACGCGGGTAGCCGAGCCGGTCAAAAATCTCGAGCGCTCTTTGCGTGCTGCGAATGGCGGGAATGTCGAGCGTCAATATCAGAACGATCTCGTCAGACTGATCGAGCGCGGCCAGCGTAATCGAATCGAACGTGTGTTGCGGATCGAGCACGACATAGTCGTAGTGCTCGCGCAGTTTTTGCAGCACCTCGAAGATGTGTTGCGGCTCGATCTCGTCAGCCGAGTCGGCCTCGCGCGGCGCGGCCAGCAGAGACAAGTGGGTCGAATGCGGAGTTACCAGACTGTTGATAAGCGATTCATCGAGACGCTGCCGTTTTTCAACCATGTCGGCGATCGAATACTTCGCGTCGAGGCCTAAAAAGAGTGGCAGGTCACCAGCTTGGAGGTTGAGATCCACGAGCACGGTCTTCGAAGCAGTTGCTGCCGCAAGGTTCGTGGCGATGAACGAAGTGCCGCAGCCGCCTTTGCTGGAAAAGACAGCCACCATGCGGCCTTTCTTCTTCGGCGACTCGACCTGTTTGGTCAAAACTTCGGAAACGCGATCGAGCACTGTGCGCAGCTCTTCGGCACTGATCGGGATGCGCAAAAACTCGCGCGCGCCCGCGCGCAAACTTCTCAGGATTAGATCAGGCGAAGAGTCCTGCGCGGCTGAGATGAGGGCGGTTTCCGGACACTCGGCATTCAAGCGTTCAATAAATCTGACAGCGTGATCGGCGTTTGGACCAAGCGCGATGATCGCAGCGGCCGGCTTCAAACGAACTATTTCCTCATAGACTTGATCGGTGTCGTTGCCGCCCGCGAGCAGTTTCACACGCTGTTCGGCAGACAACGCCCGGCGAATGTCTTTGAAGTTGTCGAGGCCGGTGCTTAAAACTACAACTGAGATTGGTTGGGTCATCTGTTCCTCTTTGTTCGTTATTCGAATCCCACTGCCGGCGGCTGTCTGAATTGGAATTATGGACAGAGTGCCTGGGGGTTACGGTAGGACCATCGCCATGTTGCAAGGCCGGTTTTACCCGGAGCGATGTTCGGACGGCTGGCGTAAAAATGGAGCCATCCGGCAGTGGATTCGAAACTTGAGATTGGCATAGTTGCCACCCACGCTGAGTCGCTAAACGCTCACTTGTCTTTCGGAATCAAACCAACACTTTCACCTGAAAGCGTGGTTGTGTAATTGGGCATCGTGATAGTGGTTCCGACTATTGGAATGACAAACTGAAATTGGTAGTTGGTAACGCTGACGGAAACCGTTCCCTTGTTCAGTCCGAACCCCGAATAGTCAACAGCCACATTGTCGGTAGTCAGATTGGGGACCATCGGATCGCCGCCCCCAGCCTCGTTTCCATAAACGACTACGTTTTTGACCTTGTCAGCTTCACTGGCCTTGTGAAGCGTGGCATAACGCGCTCCGCGCCGGGCGGCGTCCGCAAGAGCATTGTGAACCCAGAGCGCGCGTCCAAATTCAATTACCCCAAACATCACTGTCAGAAAGACCGTCACGGCGATCGAATATTCAACCAGCGTAGAGCCACGTTCATTCGAATCGAACAGTTTGTTTCGCCTCATGATCTTTTCCCCTTACTAAATTGGAGGAGGTTGGCCCAAGTAACGCATCGTCACGCTGGGCTTAACATCGATGTTCAGCGAAAGCCCGGTGGACTTTGTCAGCGCCCCCAAATCGAAAATCGGCTGATGTTTGAAGCCAACGATTTGAACAGTGGTGGTCTCGGGTACCAGTGGAAATTCGCCGGTACGAGCAATATCAACGTTTGCCGGCGTCAGGCCCGTTAGAATCGGAGTACCTGTGCCGTCGACATTGCCGTAGACGACCAGGTTCTTAGCGGCTGTGTCGCCGGCGCCGCCAACCGGGACCGTAGACAGATAGCGACTGCCTACCTGGACTGCTTTTGCCAGCGTGGTGTACTCGTAGAAGTACCGCCCAAATTCAGCAGTCGCTGCAAACAGGATCAGGAAGATCGGTATGACTATTGTTGCCTCGACTAACTGGAGACCACTCTCGTCTCTTTGAAAACGCTGCACTCGCAGCAGCAGTCGTCTCGAGCGTAGCCGGTTTCGAATTCTTCGGATTCTTGCATGCATGATGTCACCTACTTGTAAAGCACTGGAACAGCCAGGTTGTCGTTAGCAGCACCCGCTCCGGGGTCAAAGCTGCTATTGGCGGCGAAAGCTGTATTCGTGATGTACTCAGCCTTGAGTTCACCGCCGTTTCCACTTCCGACCGAACTTTGCAAGAAGAAGACACCGAATCTATCGATGATGATGGTGTCGCGACCCTCACCAGGTAAGCTTTTGGCGATCGGGATAAACACTATTCGCCGATCAGGCCAACCCTTACGCGATGGTGATTTGACAACTATCTTGTCTCGATAATCGCTGTAGGGAATGTTTTCCGCGATGTTCTCATCGGGTGGCGATAGTGCGGGGTCCATGCCTGCGGCGTAGATATCGAACCGTGTATTAACCCCCTGACGAATTGCGCCGGCAGTCACACCTGGTTTTGTCTGAACCTCTTGCCCTACCGAGACGCACCAGTTAACTCCATTAGCCATCCCCTCACGATCACCACTTCCCCCCGAATGCATCGGAGCCAGCAACTGGTAATTTCCCGGTGAAACGTGATCGCCCCCCTCCAGGCGAAAAGTGTACGTATTACCTGCCGTAATCGGGTTGTCGGGAATGTCGAGCACGAATGCCGGCAGCCATGGACAAATTTGATTGAGTGGGACTGAGTAACCGGCGATAGCAGTTGCCGAAAGATTTCGGCTGCTGCCTAAAAGGAAAGCAGCGAAGGAAATGCCAACCGGTTCCTCCGGTGTCCTAACTCTGACGAACCGGATGTTAGTCGGAGACAGAAAGGCCTGGCCCTCGCTCATGTAATCACCCTCGAGGTTAACGGCGAATTCAACGTTACCTCGGGGAAAACTCACGCCTGTCTTATTGAAGTCGTACTTATTCATCGCCGTGACTGCGCGGTCGACGGCTTCTGTAATACCCGGGCCGCCTCCGTTCAGTCCGGACACACCCGCCAATGCTGCTGCATCGGCCGCGTTCTGGAGTTCTGTTTTAGACAAGTACAACCTGCTGATGTCGATGCCCAGACCGACTGCCAGCAGGACTGACAACATCGCGATTGCTGAAGTCGCCAGGACTGATCCTCTTTCTTGTTTCCTCTTGCCTGCTTGTTCTACTGATCTCTGCTTCATGTTGTCCCCCCCTCTATCATTGCCGATTTGCAAATGCCGATTGCCGATTTATGTGGGTCATTTGAGTCAACACAAAATTGGCAATCGGCAATCGGCAATTGAAAATTAAGAGAGTGTTACCAGGGCCGAACAGTTTCCGGATCGAGATCCATCTTTACTGCTTTGGCGACTGGCAGGGCAGGATTAGAGTTGCGCACGCTACCGACAGCGCCGGTCGTGCTGGTCTGAGTCGCATCGACCGGCTTCGCTTTCGGCTGTTCAACTTTAGCCGGAGCGGCTGGCGCTGCTACTGGAGTTGTTTGTTCGTTCTGTCCTGAAACCTTGTAACCGGTCTGGCCCTGAACGCCTTCACCCTTCGGTTCGATACCCAAAGGCGACGCGCCCTTCAGACCATCGATGCCTCGCATGTTCGGGAGGTCGTCGGGACTGACTGGCTTAACCATGTGAGCCGTAACCATGAACATCAGTTCCGTTTCTTTCTTCTCGAATGACTTCGACTTGAAAAGATTACCGAGTACTGGAATCTCACTGATGACCGGAATTCTCGACAACGTTTTGGTTTCGGAGTTATCAAGTAAACCTGCGAGCGCGAACGACTGACCATCACGCAGCTCGACGCCAGTCTTGGCGCGGCGAGTGCGGAGTGCCGGGATTACAAATCCGTTGAAGCGAATACCGTTGTTGAAGTCGATGGTGGAAACTTCCGGTTCGAGCTCGAGACGGATGTGGTCTTCGTCGATGATCGTCGGTTTGAAGTTCAGGCGAATGCCATACTCTTTCCAAACGATAGTGATGGCGTCGCCACCACGATCCTGAAGCACCGGTACCGGGAACTCACCGCCGGCGAGGAAGCTCGCCTGCTGGCCGTTCATGGCGATCAGGTTTGGTTCCGCCAACTCGCGGAAGGCGCCTTCCTGGCGCAGCATCCTGAGCATGGCGCCGGTGTTGATCTGGCGATTGAAAACAAAAAGATTCAGAGCCGGTTGGATCAGGTAATCGAGCACGCTGATACCGCCTGGGCCAGTCGTGGTCTCACGCAAAGCAGTGGGACCCTGACCGCTATTGATGTAGCCACCAGTTCCGCCCGGCGGAATTGCGGTAAACGATGTGCCGTAGTCACGCAGTTTGTTGCGATTCACTTCCGCAACGCGAACCTGAAGTTGAATCTGCATCGCGTTCGAAGTAGGCGACGTCAGCATGTTCACGGTTTTGAAGTTCGCGGCTTCGATAACACTTTGCACCTGCGCCGCTGTCGTTGCATTCGACACACTGCCGGAGATCACGACTGAACCATTGGCCTGGCTCAAGCGGATATCGTCTTTCGGAAACAGTGCGCGAATCTGCGAATCGAGCAGCGAAAGATTGGCGCGAACGTAAACGTCAAACGTTAAATAATTACCGCCGGTCTGCTCCCACGCGATGAAGTTGACCTGACCGAAGGCTTTACCATTGACGAGCACCTGGTCCGGCGTGACGAGCACCGCTTCAGCGATGTCAGGGTTCGAAACTGAAAAGCGGCCGACCGGGCGATCGAAGTTGATCACACGCGATTGGCCCACCAGGACGTTGACGGCAATGCTTTCTTTGTTGCCAAAAGACGCCTTGTAGGAGTTTTCCTGGGCGCAAGCGATTGAATAGGCAAAAACTGTAATCAGCGACGCCAGCACTAAACTCACGCGGCGTGAAATTGGGGAACGGCTCTGCATGATCTTATGCTCCTTTGTTTCTAGCGATCGTCAATGCGATCAACTTCAAATGAATCAGTTAGGGTTGAGTGATCTATGGAAACTCGACATTGCGCTTCTTGGCGCCTTCGATCATTTCCACTGACGCACGCGGAGTAGGCTGAGGAGCTGGGGCTGCTGTTGCCGCTGGTTTCGGTGCGGACATTGTTCTGCGCACCACCGGTTTCGGCTCGGTCTTCGGTTGTTCACTCTTCAGTGAACCCGGCTCGGGCGCCGGCATGGCCCTGTCGCCATTCAACAGTCCGCGCTTGTTGACGCCAGGAGTCTGTTCGTCGCCCTGGTCGATCTGGCTGCGCATGACCAGTTGCAACTTACCTTCGCTGGAAGCCAGCGCGAGTTTTTCCGCCTGCTCTGGCGTAACCTGAAGCGTCACAGCCTTGACGCTGTTTGCTTCGCGCTCATCTTTAGGCTTGTCGATGTTCTGACCATTCGCGAGCACCTTGATGTTCTGCAAAACGATCTTCGAGATCGGATCCTGATTGCCGGAACCTTCGCGAGGATCGATAGTGACAACGACGTCGACCAGCGTACCGGGCATGATGAATCCCGAGATACCGGCGGCATCGTCCACCTTCACTGTCATGGCGCGATAACCTTCGGGAATGATCGCTGAAAGACCGGCGGCCGTTCCTTCGGGCGCCAATCTCGATTCAGTGATCGGCTCTTTTGCGGCGATGTTCGTCACTGCTACGCGGCCGGCCAGTTTGTCAGGGGATTCGAACGCTCCATCGGGAGTTGATTCCTTGGGAAACTGGACCACCATAATCTGCTCGGCGACGATCTTGCTTCCGATCGGAATCGCGACCTTCGCCACCGCTATCTTGTTCAGGTTCTTCGTGTAAGCCTGTGCGCTGGACAGGTATTTGCTGACTGATACGGCAGCGAGCACTCCAAAAATCAGCGCCCCTACCAGAACTATGAAGAAACGTTTGTTTCGCATGGGAATCAACTCTCCGTTCTTGCCAGGTCAGGGCCTGGTTAATTGCCGCTGTTAACGGTGAAAGATCGCGATTGAGATAATGGCGCCGATGGTGATAGCCGCACCGTAAGGAATGGTGAGCCGACGATCAGCAGGAACGCTAAATTTCGGCATCTGCCAACCTGGCAACAAGCCGACGAGAATCTGCAGGACGCGAAACATCGTGGTCCTGAACACTCCCGATCGCAGCGTGGTAACCAGAGCAAGCAAACCGCCGGTTAGAACGACCACTACAAAAGTTGGAAGAACAAGCTGCACGCCGATCACGGAACCGATGGCGGCGAAAAGTTTGACATCGCCCGCACCCATCGCTCCGAAGACGTGCAGAATGAACATGAGGATGAAGGCCAACACACAGCCACCGATGCTGTTTAGACCACCCTGTAATCCTCCCATAACGAGGTTCAGCGTTAGTCCGCTGATCAGAGTGGCAAGCACGTAAGGATTCGGAATACGGCGATACCGCACGTCGTTGTAGATAATGATCACGGCGAGCGGTACGAGGAAGAACTGTAAAACTATTGCGGTTGGACTCAGCATCTCGATCCGACAACAATGTGGGAATTACAAGAAAGGTGGCGGCGCACCCGTGCAGTCAAATGCTTCACAAGGCGCGCCACCCGGCATGGCAGTTCACTACTGGCTTACTTAATGAATCCTGCCAGAGTTTCTATCTTCGTCGCGATGCTGGTTCCCAGTAGCTGGAATGCAGCCACCGCGGCCAACGCGACAAGAGCTGCAGCAACGGCGTACTCAGATAGCTCAAGCCCTGTTTCGTCTTGCCAGAATTTCCTCAACATAGCTCGGTCCTCCATTGAAGAATTGAAGGCTTGAGCCTTCAGTTCCAGCCGGCAGCAATCATCTTTGCCGCTGCCGGGTTGATTAGATCTGAACTACTTGATCTTGTTGGCGAGGTCGGTGATTTTGACGCCAATATTGGTACCCAACAGCTGGAAAGCGGCGACGGCTGCCAACGCGACGAGCGCTGCGGCAACTGCGTACTCTGAAAGTTCAAGACCGGTTTCATCACGTAAGAATCTCTTAATCATTTTGTTGCTCCTTTAAGTTGCGATTAGGCTTTCTTGCTTTTGACCTTGATGCGATGCAGGGTTTGCTTCGCGACGACCATCACGTTTACAACCGGTGTGCCAATGGTCCAACTGCGGTTTTTATGGGATTGCGGGTGGAGTTTGTCGCCCGTGGTTGACAAGTGCAGGTGATCGAGATGGGTGAGGATGGGGTCTTATGGACCATGAAGCTTGCGTTTCGTGGGTGATCGGGTGTTGTCGCCCGCAGGCTACAAGTTAGAGTGGATCACAGCGGCTGAGTTAACAGCACACGTTTTTCACGCAAAGACGCAAACGAAGACGCAAAGGCGCAAAGGAAAACCAGTGCTTCCTTGCGCCTTTGCGTCTTCGTTTGCGCCTTTGCGCGAGAAAAAAACTTTCAGGCTCGATATTGCATCCCAGGCTCAGTGTCTTCCTGTAAAAAATCTCCGATATCGATCGCGAGTCGCTTTAACTTCTTATATAAGGTTTGCCGTGATCCGAGTCCCAGCGCTTCGCTGGCGCGCGCGACGTTGCAATCGTGGCGTTTGAGCGTCTCGGTAATAACGCGTCGTTCATAGCTCTCGAGCAGATCGTCGAGCCGTTCCGCGGGAGCATCGAGCGGGGTACCCTCCGGGCGGATGCGCGGACTTATATTCTCCGGTCGAATGAAACCATCGTCCTCAGCATATAGGACCAGGCGTTCAATCTCAGCCGCCAGCTCGCGAATATTCCCGGGCCACGAATACGTCTCGAGAATCTGGATCGCCTCCGCAGTGATTCCTGAAATCGCCCGCTCGTTCTTCCGCGCGTAGTGGCTGACGAAATGCGAGATCAGCGTTGAGATATCCTCGCGCCGTTCTCGCAAAGGCGGCAGTTTCAAAGTCAGCGTTGCAATTCTGTAGTAGAGATCTTCGCGAAACAGTTTTTCACTCACCAGCGTTTCGAGATCTTTGTGCGTTGCGGCTATCACACGAACGTTTACTTTGCGCGGCGCGGTTTCTCCGAGCGTGTGAATCTCTCCCTCCTGGAGAAACCTGAGTAGCTTTGGTTGAAGCGGGAGCGGCAGGTCTCCAATCTCGTCGAGAAACAATGTTCCATTCTCTGCCGAGCGGATCAGTCCTGCCTGGTCCGACATCGCGCCGGTAAACGTTCCGCGACGATGCCCAAACAACATGCTCTCAATCAACTCCGCCGGAACGGCAGAGCAGTTGAACGGAATAAATTCACTTTCGGATCGCCTGCTAAGACGATGAATCGCGCGCGCGATTAATTCTTTCCCGGTCCCGGATTCTCCGGTCACGAGGATCGTGGAATTGGAGTCTTTAATACGTTCGACGTTTCGCGCCACCTCGCACATCGCGCGACTGCTGAAGAGCATTCCAGGCAATGAACTTGCCGGAGACATACTAGTTTTGGTCCCGCTGGGGATAACGTTTATAGATTGATGAGAATGGGCCAGGTGCGCTACGTCGCTGAGCGCGTTGAGTTCTTTTGCTTGCTGGCTGGTTAGCGGCCGTACGCAACGGCCATAGAGAGCAGCGCCCTCGCGCGCGGCGGAGGGCAAGGCGAGTAAAAGACAGATCGCCTGGTCTCCCTCTTTCGCGGGTTCAGGTCGTCCCTTGTTGGAAAAAATTTCGGCTACCGCGGTTTCGCCAAGTACGATCTCTTCTTCCTCGAGTCCTTCGGCCCAGCGCAGTGTGGGTTTACCAGAATCCGACGTGGCCCAGATGGATAAGCCGTAAGTGGGCGCAGTCGCCTCCACCATCAGGCTCATCTTTATCATCACCTCGTAGAGCAGCTCGGGACCGCCTTTCGCTGCTTCACAAACGGCTCGTACGATCGAACTGATTGGTAGTTGTGATGAACTCGAGTCAGAGGCCGGGGCAGCCGGGCTTAGAACCGAAGAGTCAGACATCAACACCCTTCCTTAGAAATGTGCTCGAAAATGCTGGGATCCTTTACTCAGTGAGGGCCGCGGGGACAAGTAATAACCGCTCAAAGAGTCTAGTTATCAGTGCTCCTAACTGTCAATAAGTTTTAACAAGTTTTTCCCGCAAGGCGCAAAAGAGGCAAAAGAAGGAGCTGAATTTCTCTTTGCTCCTTTGCGCCTTTGCGGGAAAAATCAGCCAGATTTTCGTTCGCCACCCGTTCGCCATTTTCAAGACTTAAGCGCTCTTACTTCAAGTAAATGTTAAGTTTACGCGGCTAAAGCGTTGAAGAGAAATATCTTTACACCCCTTAAGCACGGATGCTACATTCCGGCCTATTGCCGCTAAGTTGTTGAGCGGCAAGTAATTGACAAACCGCAAAGTACATTTAGTTGGGGCTGCGGGTCACCATGTGCCTGCTATATTGTGGCCAAACCCACAGATTTCACTTAAGCAGCCTCTTAACTGAAGCGCATGACAATCTACTCGGGTCATGGGGAATGGCAAGCCGTCGATGCGGAGGCCTTCACCTTTGCCGCAGTTGGCATGGAGCTGGAACGTACAAGCTGAGCGGAATCTGAAAACGGCAAAGGACGGGGAGGTGTCAGGTGAGTAAGGTCGCAAACTCTTACTGGGTTGACGAGCGAATCAGAGCGCAGCGCGTGGCGCAGCGCACGAATTCTCTGGCCTCGGTGCAGCAGATCTCGTTGGAGATCCTCGGAACGCGCACGGAGGTGCGCCGCCGCGGCGGAATAATTCCCTCCTGGGTGGTTTTTGGGATGATTCTTCTTGCGACCTTCGCGGTGTGCGTCACGGTCAACATGCGGACTCGCGCCAAAGTTCATATTGCCGCGCAACAACTTACGACCATGCAGACTGATGTGGAGGCGTTGCGCAACGTCAACAGCTCGCTCAAAGCAGAGTTGCAAAGACTTCAAACAGATCCGCGGACCATCGAACAGGCGGCACGCGCGCGGCTGAACATGGTTCGCAGCAATGAGTTTGTCGTACCCGTTGAATAACGGAGGACTATGATTTCTGTGCCTGCCCAAACCTGCCCATCAGTTTTTCACTGCTCGACATCCACGCAACCGGGTTAACCCTCCGAGTTGGCGCGGTTGTGACTGCCATCGCAGCCGCGCTCCCCTCTTAGCCACAAAAAAGGTTCAACCACAAAAAGGCGCCAAAAGCACAAAAGAGATTTCTTCATAAATCTGCACTGAGTGCCCATCCAATTTCATTTTGTGCTTTTTTGTGGCCTAATTTGCTTTGTGTGCTTTCTTGCGGCTAATATCCGAGGCATGCCGGAAACGAAGGAAAGCTCACCTGCTGAAGTCGAACGAGAGCGCTGGGAACAGGAGACTCTCGACCCTGCGCTCGAAAAACATCCCGAACGTAAAAAGAGTTTTCAGACTGTATCACTGGAAGAGGTCGGACGCCTCTACACACCCGCTGACGTATCGGACCTCGACTTCAACCGTGACATCTCCTTTCCGGGTGAGTTTCCCTACACGCGCGGCATTCATCCGACCGGCTACCGCGGCAAACTCTGGACGATGCGCCAGTTCGCGGGCTTCAGCACGCCTGAGGAAACAAACACGAGATTCAAATACCTGCTGGAACAGGGCCAAACCGGACTCTCAGTAGCTTACGATCTGCCAACATTGATGGGTTACGACGCTGACTCGCCGCTGTCTGAAGGCGAGGTTGGCAAGTGCGGTGTAGCAGTGTCTTCACTCGCAGACATGGAGGTTCTGTTCGACGGCATTCCGCTAGAACAAGTCACTGTGTCTCAAACGATCAATGCGCCGGCGTCCGTTCTGCTTGCGATGTATCTCGTGGTGGCGGAAAAGCAGGGCGCGCGTTGGGAGAAGATCTCGGGCACGTTACAGAACGACATTTTAAAGGAGTACATCGCGCAGAAGGAGTGGATCTATCCGATCAAGCCGGCGATGAAGCTGGTGGTGGATACTTTCGAGTTCTGCACGGAGCGAGTGCCTCGTTACAATCCGATTTCAGTCAGCGGCTACCACATCCGCGAAGCCGGCGCCACGGCCGCACAGGAACTCGCGTTCACTTTGCGAGACGGTATCGAGTATGTTGCCTGGGGCGTTGAAGCAGGTTTGGACGTAGACCGGTTCGTGCCGCGCATCTCGTTCTTCTTCAACGCACACAACGATTTCTTTGAAGAGATTGCGAAGTATCGCGCGGCCCGCCGCATCTGGGCTCGTGAAATGAAGAACCGCTTCGGCAGCAGTTATGAACGCACACTCCAGATGCGCTTTCATACTCAAACTGCCGGCGTTTCGCTCACGGTCCAACAACCACTCAACAATATCGTTCGCGTGGCGATCCAGGCACTGGCCGGCGTGCTCGGCGGCACGCAGAGCCTGCACACGGACGCTTACGACGAAGCCCTCGCACTGCCAACCGATCGCGCGGCGCTGATTGCGCTCCGCACGCAGCAGATCATTGCTGAAGAAACGGGCGTCGTGAATACAGTCGATCCGCTCGGTGGTTCTTATTACCTTGAAGCGCTGACCGAGAAGATGGAGCAAACAGCGCTCGAATATTTCCGAAAGATCGACGCGATGGGTGGAATGGTTGCAGCGATCGAAAAAGGATTTCCGCAGCGTGAGATCCAGGACTCTGCTTATCACTATCAGAAAGCAGTCGAGCGAGGCGAGCAGGTGATCGTCGGCGTTAACAAGTACGCGATGACGGATGAACCGTCGGAAGTGCCGATCCTCGTCATTGACGAATCGGTTCGCGAGCACCAGGTCGAGCGGCTCGAGCAAACACGCACGCGCCGCGATGCGGGCGCCGTGGCGAATGCACTCGAAAAACTTAAAACCGCCGCGCACAAGAACGAGAACACGATGCCGGCGACGATCGAGGCCGTCAGCGTGTACGCGACACTCGGAGAAATCTGCTCGGCGCTGAGAGACGTTTACGGAATCTACGAAGAGCCCGCGTTCTAGTCCGCACCTATGTCCAATCGAAAGATTAGAGTTCTTGTAGCGAAGCCCGGACTTGATGGTCACGACCGTGGCGCGAAAGTCATTGCGCGCGCGCTTCGCGATGCAGGTATGGAGGTCATCTATACCGGTTTGCGACAGACGCCGGAGATGATCGCGGCCGCTGCGCTTCAGGAAGACGTCGATGCGGTTGGCGTTTCAATATTGAGTGGCGCACATAACACGCTCTGCCCACGGATTGTTCAGTTGCTTCGTGAAAAAGGAATGAACGATTGCCTTGTGCTCGTCGGTGGGATTGTCCCTCAGGAAGACCTGCCGAAACTGAAAGAACAAGGCGTGGCCGAAGTTTTCCTGCCCGGAACGTCGACGGAAGACATCGTCAAATTTCTTCAAGCGAACGTGAAGCCGCGAGAATAATTAACCACAGATTACACGGATTGATACGGATCATTTTTGAAGGAATTTCGCGATTCCCTCTTGGCAATCGTCCGTCATGCGCGCGATCACGTTGACGTCGGCGCCGGTTTCGAGTGCTTCGACGAAAGCCATGCCGTCGATCTGATAAAGCAGTCCTTTAGTTAATGCGATCGCCTGCTTGCTGAGTTGTTCAAATCTTTTTACGTAAGTATCCACATCAGCAGCAAAAGTCTCATCACTGAAAACCTGGTTGACGAGTCCGATTTCTTTAGCTTGCTGTGCGCTCAACTCCTCGCCGCGCGTGATCAGCTCAAACGCGCGCTTCTCAGACACGTTGCGGCGTAGAATCGCCATCACCATCGCCGGCACGAAACCGATCTTTACTTCCGGATAACCGAAACGAGCAGACACGGACGCAAGCACGAGATCGCACGCCGTCGCCAACCCACAACCACCGGCAAGCGCGCGTCCAGTTACCGCAGCAACCACGGGAACGGGAACCTGCCGTATCAACAGAAATAACTCCAGCAACGCACGCGCATCTTCAGCATTTTCAGCCACCGACGCCCCGGCAATCTTCTGTAACGCTGAAAGATCCGCGCCGGAACAAAAGTCTTTGCCTGCACCCGAAATTACAACAACCCGCACCTGTTCATCGCCAGCCGCTTTCCGCAGCCCTTCCTTGATCCCGGCAATAACCGCGTCATTCAACGCATTTCGCTTCTCAGGCCGGTTCAGCGTGATGCGGGCAACCGTCGCGTCGACAGAACAGAGGACTGGATTATCGTTTCCGGTCATTACTCCAGGTTGTTTTCCCGCAAAGACGCAAAGATGCAAAGTGGAACTCAATTCTTCTTTGCGTGTTCGCTTTCTTTGCGGCTTTGCGGGAAACCTTCTTAACTGAACTCAAATTCCAGCGCTTCCTGCTGTGTTATCTCGATCTCCATCCGCAGCAACGCCGTCGAAAACGTCTTCCCTTGCGCGTCAGTCATCAACGACAACGTGCCGCCGCCACCAAGGCTCTCGTGCAGCAGAAAATTCAACGCTCCAATATTCGGTAACTCGAACCTCTCAACGTCGCCCCGGCAAATGCCTTTGAAATGTTGCTTCACTCGTTCAGCCGTAACCTCACGAACCAGGATCGGATAAAACTCATCCTGCAAAGCAATCAACCCAACATTCGCAGTATCACCCTTATCACCCGAACGTGCATGGGCCAGTTTTGTTAGTTGTACTTTCAAGCGTCGAGTACCTCAACTACCGGCCTGATCTCTTCCTTCGGAATCAGTGCGGGCCAGTAAGCAACAATCTCTTCGACTTTCGGTCTGCCGCCCGCAAAACCCGTTACCGCCGGTGGGCCAGTCAATATTAAAGGAGCGATCTCCTTCGTGAACCTTTCAACGGCGCTGCGGTCCTGACCGCGCACCCCGACGCGCAGTTGAACTTCCGGAATATCAGCCCGTGGCGGCCCGGCCAGCGGTCCGTGCGTAGCGTTCACACCGACAAATTCGGTCAGCACTTGATCGAATTTGAGTCCAAGGCGATCGAGTCGAGCGCGCAGGATTCGATCCGCCAACTGCGCTTTGTCGTAAGCATCGGGCCATGAATAAACCAAAGTGCCTACTGCCTTGAACCCTGCCGAATAACTGATCGAAACTTTAAGAAATTCAGTCGCAGGCCGGCCTTCGACACCGTAGACGCGAACACGATCGCGCCCCTCGTACTCCAGCCTTATCGTGGTGAAATCAGCAACGCAATCCGGCGTGATGTACTCATGCGGATCGCCCATCTCATACACCAACTGCTCCTTGATAGCAGGAATGATAATCCAGCCGCCGGTGCGTTCATGTTTCGTGACGACAAACGTTCCATCCGGCGAGGCTTCGACGATTGGAAACCCCACGTCCGCGAGATTCGGAATGCTGCGCCACTCATACTGGCAATTACCGCCCGAAGCCTGTGCGCCGCATTCAATGATGTGACCCGCGATTGTGCCGGCCGCGAGCCGATTCCAATCATCTTCGGGCCAGCCAAACTCGTGAATCATCGGCGCCAGAGTCAAGCCGGTATCCGTCGCCCTGCCTGTGATCACGATTTGCGCGCCCTGGTTCAACGCGTCCACCATCGGCCACGCGCCCAAATACGCGTTGGCGCTCTGAATCTTGTCGCGCACCGTCGCTAGAGGCTCGCCCGTGTCCATGTTGCGAAGTTCAATACCGCGCGAGAGTAGTTCGTCGAGCCGCGACATGATGTCGTCGCCAGTAACGATCCCGATGCGGACTTTGCCTGCGAACCCTAACTCACGCGCAACCTGAATCACTGCATCAGCGCAGCCGCGAACGTTAACACCACCAGCATTCGCGGTGACTTTTATGCCTTTCTCGACGCAAGTCGGAAGTATGCGGCGTATCAACGGAACGAAGTCTTTTGCGTAACCCGCATTCGGATCGCGTGACTTCTGTTTCTGCATGATGGACATCGTGACTTCCGCGAGGTAGTCGAGCATGAGGTAGTCGATTGGTCCACCTTCGACCTGGCGAACGGGCGCGTCGAGGAGATCTCCCCAAAAGCCTTGTCCGGCTGCTATGCGTATTTTTTCTTTCATCGGAATCTGGGAATCTACCAGACAGCGCAAAAAAGCACAAAAAGCACACCAGCCTCCCTGGAGTGCGGCCGCCGGGCGTCGCGGTTTAATCGACCCCCCATGATCCAGACCAAAGCGGCGCCGGGCCGCCGCACTCCAGGGAGGCACATGCACCTATGTGCTTTGTGCCAGCGAGGCCTGCTGCCTACTGCCGTATTCCCGGACTAGGACTCGGACTTGGACTCGGCGTTGGTTCACCGGGGGTTGGAGTGGGGATTGGTTCACCTGGTGAAGGAGTCGGGGTCGGCTCACCCGGCGTTGGAGTCGGCACTGGCTCACCCGGTGATGGA
>JAICGZ010000067.1 GCA_025922875.1 Pyrinomonadaceae bacterium | reverse complement strand
TCAGTCGAAGTTGGTGCAACGAGAAAAATCATGTCCAACTCACAAGCGCGCAACTCCGTTTCAAACTCGCCAGACTCTTCGGGAGTGAGATCGGTAACTAAAACGCCGTCGATCCCGGCGTCTCGTGCGGCGCGCGCAATGCGCTTCAATCCAAACTGCAGCAGCGGATTGTAGTAACTGAAAAGAATGATCGGAGTATCGATTTGCTTTCGCGCACGTGCGGCAGTATCGAGCAGTTCCTGCAAACCAAAACCGTGTTTGAGTGCTCTTTCTGAGGCGCGTTGAATTACTGGTCCATCCGCCATCGGATCGCTGAATGGCACACCCAGTTCAATCAATGTCGCACCAGCTTGCGACAGCTCGATTAGCAGTTGTTCGGTGGTAGCGAGATCGGGATCGCCGGCGGTGACAAAAGGAATGATTCCCTTTTTGCCTTGCTGCTTTAGAGTGTTGAAAGCGTGTTCGATACGTCCCAACGTTACAGCTCCAACTCTTCGCGCACGGAATTTATATCTTTGTCTCCGCGTCCGGAAAGGTTCACGACAACGATCTGATCCGGTCTCATATCCCGTGCAACCTTTAGTGCTTGCGCTACCGCGTGGGCCGATTCAAGCGCCGGAATGATGCCCTCGAGTTTGGAAAGAAGTTGGAACGCTTCGAGCGCTTCGGCGTCGGAAACAGAAACGTATTCGACCCGGTTCGAGTCGTGCAGAAATGCGTGTTCGGGACCGATTGAGGGGTAATCCAGACCGGCTGAGATCGAATGAGTCGTTGCGACCTGGCCGTGAGTATCCTGCAACACGTAACTCATCGTCCCTTGCAATACTCCGGGACGGCCGCCTCCAGCGGCGTTGAACCGCGCCGCATGTTGGCCCAGCTCGTTGCCCAAACCACCTGCTTCGACACCGATCATTTTGACTGCGGAGTCAGCGAGAAAGGGATGAAACAGTCCAATCGAATTCGATCCACCACCGACACACGCGATGAGAACATCCGGCAGCCGGCCTTCGTGTTCGAGAATTTGAGCGCGCGCTTCGCGACCTATTACACTTTGAAAGTCGCGCACCATGAGCGGGTACGGATGTGGACCAAGCGCGCTTCCGAGCAGATAGTAAGTGTCGCCCACGTTCGTGACCCAATCGCGCAATGCCTCGTTGATCGCGTCCTTTAACGTACGTGAGCCGGCGTTTACTTCACGAACCTCCGCGCCGAGCAACTCCATGCGAAAAACATTCAAAGCCTGGCGGCGCATGTCTTCCGCGCCCATGTAGACGACGCAATCCAATCCAAACAGCGCGCAGACGGTTGCGGTTGCGACGCCATGTTGTCCCGCGCCGGTCTCCGCAATGATGCGCTGCTTGTTCATGCGACGCGCGAGCAACACTTGCCCGATCGTGTTGTTTATTTTGTGGGCGCCGGTGTGAAGTAGATCTTCACGTTTGAGATAGACGCTGGCGCCGCCGCAGTACTCGGTCAGGCGCGCCGCGTGAAAAAGCGGTGTGGCCCTGCCGGCATAATTGTGCAGCAGGCTTTTGAGTTGTGATTGAAACGATTCATCGTCGCGGCTGGCGAGATAGGCGGCGGTTAACTCCTCGAGCGGAGCCATCAATGTCTCGGGCACAAACCGCCCGCCGTAACGTCCCCAATGACCAAGGGCATCTGGTTGTGTGGTTGAGGAGGGCATTCTTTCTTGTGCTTCTTTGTAGCTACACTCCTGGCAGTTTCTCCTGCAAGGGCGGCGCAACTGAAACGCGATCTCGACCGGCATTCTTTGAAACGTAGAGTGCCTCGTCGCTCGCCGAATAAAGCGCTCTCTCGGAAGTCGCACTCTCCGGACAACCCGCGACACCAATGCTCACGGTGACAGTACCAATACCTTCAACACGTTTCGCGCCAAGCACCGCTCGTAATCGCGCGCCTGCCGCAACTGCTTTCTGCATATCGACGCCTGCCAGTACCAGTGCAAACTCTTCTCCACCCAAACGCGCGGCCGTATCGTTGTCACGCGAAACTTCCTTCAGCGTCTGCGCAATCTGCCGAATCACGACGTCGCCTGCCGGATGACCAAACCTGTCGTTGATCGACTTCAAATGATCGATATCAAGCATCAGCAAAGCGCACGGCACACGGTAACGCCGCCACCTCTCAACCTCTCGAGACAACGCAACACGAAAGCGGCGACGATTCGCGAGCCCCGTTAGAGAATCCAAATCGGCATCGGCCCTCAAGAGATCGATCTTCTGCCGCAGCAGCACTAACTGCTGCGTTCTCTCGATCAAAAGTTCAATCTCATCGGGCAACGCAAAGTAATCAAAAGCACCTTCGGTCATCGCTGCACGCCGCATCTCGACTGTCGAAGGTTCAGAACCCACCAGGAGAAGCGGAATTCCATCTTCGGACTGCGCGAGCATCTTCGCCAACTCCTTGATTCTTAACCCAGGAGTGGAAGCATCAGCGATTATGAGTTGGGGACGTGTTCGAGTAAGCGACACCACGGCGGCAGTGCCGTTTGCAACACCGAAGACGTCGATGCCTCTCATTGAAAAAGCGTCAACAAATTGCGTCCGATTGTCCGTTGCAATCAACAGGACACGGCCGCGGGAACGGTCAGAGGGTCGTGTTATCGGTCCTTTTTCAGCGCGTGAACTCATAGTCAGACCTGGAGGGGCCAAATCAAATAAGCTTGTTCGGGGAGGACAAACTGAAGTTTCTCGACTCAGGGGCAAGCACAAGGATACTCCGCGACTGTGGGGCATCGTCAAGGCGTAACGGCCCGCACCGTCTCGATGAAGCTGCGCATCCGCGCGTGGTTCTTTTTTCCGGGCTTATCTTCGAGGGCGCTACACGTGTCGACCGCATATGGGTGCACCGTTTCGATTGCTTCTTCAATGTTTTCCGGCGACAAACCTCCCGCGAGAAAGAGTTTCGGCACTAACCGGCTGACCTGTTGTGCGATTGACCAGTCAAATCTTTGTCCCGTGCCTCCTCGCAATTTGTCGTGTCTCGTGTCGAGCATGATGGCTTCCACTTCGTACGACTTAATCACATCGATGTTGAAATCTTCGAAGACAGCAAACGTTTTGATTACATAATCAGCGGCGAGTTGACGGCAATAATCCGGCGACTCGTCACCGTGTAGTTGCAGCGCTGTGACTCCAGCTTCCCTGGCGATCCGCGTGGGAGCTTCCTCGTTGACGAATACACCTACTGTGAGCACCGAAGGAGGAAGCTGTTCGACGATCTCGCGTGCGCTTTGCGGCGCGATGTAGCGCGGGCTGGGTTTGTAGAAGTTGAAGCCGAGCGCGTCCGCGCCCGCCGCAACCGCCGCGAGCGCGTCATCGAGATTGGTGATGCCGCAAATCTTAATGAATGTCATATCGATTGTGGGGTGGCCACGGAGGGCCACCCCTACAAAAGTTCTCTCAGGGACTGCTCTGGATTGTTAGAGCGCATCAAGGTTTCGCCAATCAGAAAGCCGCGATAACCCACTTCGTGTAAACGTTGTAAGTCTTGCGAACTGTGCAGACCGCTTTCGCTAATCAACAAGGCTCCGTTCGGCGCCTCGCGTGCAAGCGAGAGCGACGTCTCGAGCGACACTTCGAACGTGCGCAGGTCTCGGTTATTCACACCGATCAACTTCGCGCGGCAAGCCGCTGCTCGTTTCATCTCGTCGCTGGTGTGAACTTCAACTAAAGCATCCAATCCCAGTTCATCTTCGGCGAGTCGCCTCAAGCTCAAGAGCACTTCATCATCAAGAGCAGCGACGATCAGCAGCAACGCATCGGCGCCGGCCGCCGCGGACTCGTAAACCTGATACTCTTCGAAGACAAAGTCCTTCCGCAGCACCGGTAACTCAACCCCCGTCTTTACCTGTCGTAGATCATCGAGCGAACCGGCAAAATAGTCTTCCTCCGTCAGCACTGAAATTCCGGCTGCACCACCTGCTTGGTAGCTTTGCGCGATCTCGATCAGATTTGCGCCCGCGCGAATCATTCCTTTCGAAGGTGAGCGGCGCTTGAACTCGGCGATGATATTGATCCCATCGGATCGCAGAGCGTCGAGTAACGCATGTGACTTCGTGGTGCGACGTGCTTCATCCGCGAGACTCCTCATCTCTTCGAGCGGAATCGACTCTTTCGCAGCCGCGACTCGCTCACGTTTCTTCGCGATGATTTCGGAAAGCACGTTCATTGAGAGTTTTTCTCCCGCAAAGGCGCAAAGAGGCAAAGTTAAGTCTCGGTTTTCCTTTGCGCCTTTGCCGTCTTTGCGTCTTTGCGGGAAACTTAACCGCTTGTTGCCTCGATCAGCAGGTCTAACTTCGCTAGCGCGGCCCCGCTGTCAATCGCGTCCGCCGCGATCCTCGCACCTTCACGCAAATCCCCTGCGGCGCCTCCCAAAAACAGCGCCGCAGCCGCATTGACTATAACCACCGCCCGCGCTTCGTCAGTTCTCTTCCCACCTAAAACCTCGTGTACGATCTGCGCGTTCGCTTCTGTATCCCCGCCACGCAAATGCTCCAGCGCTCCGGCTTCGAAACCAAAATCTCCCGGTTCGATCTCAAAAGTCTTCACTTCCCCGTCCCGCGCTTCGGCCACATGAGTCTTTCCCGCCAAAGTAATCTCATCCAGACCATCTTCACCATGGACCACCCACGCGCGTTCGGTTCCGAGCGCAGCCAGCACTTGCGCAAGCTTCTCCGCAAGATCTTTTCGCCACACGCCGATGATTTGTCTTGGCGCGCCCGCAGGATTACTCAACGGCCCCAGCAAATTGAACGTCGTGTGAACCCCAAGTTGGCGCCGAATGCCCGCCACTCTCGCGGTCGCGCCGTGATACAGCGGCGCGAACATGAAGCAGATTCCGATCTCGTTGAGCGCGTTCTCAGACACCAGCGGTATAGCTGAAACGTTCACGCCCAACGCCGTTAACAAATCCGCGCTGCCCGACTTACTACTCGCTGCGCGGTTTCCATGTTTCGCAACCGGCAACCCTGCTCCCGCAATCACAAACGCCGCTGCCGTCGAGATATTGAAAGTTTTTGCGCGACTCGATCCCGTTCCCGCAGTGTCGATAAAGCACTGATGTTTCGAAAGCACTCGCACTGCTCGCGAGCGCAATCCTTCGGCCATTCCAGTCAACTCTGCAACCGTTTCACCTTTCGTCGCCAGGGCCACCAGCGCGCCTGAGATCTGCGCATCGGTTGCTTCAGCATCGAGCAGCGCTTCGAGCAATTCGAAAGCGTCTTCACGACTCAGGTCTTCGCGCCGTACGAGCCGCGCAAGAAATGCAGTTAATGGATGATTGGCCATGGCAGTGAGGGGTACTACAGTTTCAGGAAGTTAGCCAGCAGTTGTTTGCCGTCGGAAGTCAGGATCGATTCGGGATGAAACTGCACGCCTTCCACTTTCAACTCGCGATGACGCAAACCCATGATGATGTTGTCGGGCGTAAACGCCGAGACCTCGAGACAAGCCGGCAAAGACTCTTTCTCAACGATGAGCGAATGGTATCGTCCGGCAAGAAAGTGGTCACTCAATCCGGCGAAGATCGTCTTGCCATCATGACAAACTTCCGAAGCTTTGCCGTGCATCAGTTCGGGTGCACGAATTACTTTACCGCCGAATGCCTGTCCGATGGACTGATGGCCCAGGCACACACCGAGCAGCGGAATCTTTCCAGCAAATCTTTTGATCACGTCCAGCGTAATTCCGGCATCGTCCGGCGTGCCGGGTCCGGGTGAGATGACGATTCTCTCCGGTCGCAAATCGTTCTCGATCTCATCGAGCCTGACTCGATTGTTTCGACGCACCTCAACCGTCTCGCCAAGCTCGCCGAGATATTGTACGAGGTTGTAAGTAAAAGAGTCGTAGTTGTCGATTACTAAAAGCATGAATTAGCCACAGATGAACACGGATTTATTTTTTACATGGATTGACGACTGCACGATTGATCTTTACTGGCTTCGCAGGTTTCTCACCTTCCGCGGGCGCCTGGTTAATCGCATCCGCAACTTCCATCCCTTTCGTCACCGTTCCAAACGCAGAAAACTTCCCATCTAAATGCGGCCCGGGTCCTACGAGAATGAAGAAGTGAGTGGTGGCGCTGTTCGGTTCATCAGTGCGCGCCATCGAAACAATGCCGCGGACGTGTTTGATGATACCCGGCTCATCGGGAAGGGTGCGAGTCGATCGTTTCGCCAACTCCGCGCTCCACTTCTCGCTAGTGGAAAGATTGCCACCCTGGATAACAAAGTCTTTCACCGTGCGACTAAACGTCGTCGTATCGAACGCGCCGGTAGCCGACAGGTTGAGAAAATTTCTCACAGCTTCCGGTGCAGCTTCCGGCATGAACGCGATCTCGATAGCGCCGAGTTCCGTCTCGAGCGTGACGCACTGGCTTGCCATCTTCTCCACTGACGCGCCGTCAAACGGTTCGGCAGCATTCACTTCCGCAGTCGTCCTGGTATTCGCCTTCTTTGGCGGCTCGGTCGCGTTAGATTGCGCATTCGCCGTTGTCACTGCCAGGACTAAAGAGAAAACAAAGCCCGTAATCTTGAAAATCATTGAATCCTGTCTAAAGCCCCCTTTGCGCCATCTCGATCGCGCGAAATATCGCACGCGCTTTGTTCACCGTCTCCGCGTATTCATGTTCCGGAACTGAGTCGGCGACAATACCCGCACCCGCCTGGACCGTCACTTCTCCGTTGCGCACCACCATCGTCCGGATCGCAATACATGAATCGAGATTATCAGCGTAGTCCATGTACAACACAGACCCGGCATAAATCCCACGCCGGTCCGGTTCCAGGCCGCGAATGATCTCCATCGCGCGAATCTTCGGCGCTCCAGTTACAGTACCCGCCGGAAAACACGAAGCCAAGGCGTCGAACCGATCCAGACCATCACGCAAACGCGATCGCAGACTTGTTTCCAGATGCTGCACGTGAGAATAACGTTCGACGCGCATCAGATCCTCAACCTTGACAGAGCCATAATCGGATACACGCCCGAGATCGTTGCGTCCAAGATCGACGAGCATCATGTGTTCCGCGATCTCTTTCTCGTCCGACTTCAGATCCTCGCTCAACATCCAGTCTTCCGTTTCGGTTGCGCCGCGTTTTCTTGTGCCGGCAATCGGGCGATAGTCGAGGCGTTGTCCATGACAACGCACGAGCATCTCGGGCGAAGCACCGACCACGGTCTCATCTCCGATTCGCAGAAAGAACATGTATGGCGACGGGTTTATCGCACGCAGTGCTCGATAGATCTGGAGCGGGTCGCCGTTGAACTGCGCCGAGAACCTCTGCGAAAGCACTACCTGATAACAATCACCGGCAGCGATGTGCTCCTTCACCTGTCGCACGCCGTCTTCGAAAGCCCGTCGCGTCCAATTCGATTGCAACGAAATATTACCGGGACTCTCGCTGTGTTGTTGAGGTTCGGGAAGAGGTCTGGTTTCAAAGATCTTCTTTTCTACTTCTCGGGTGCGGGCGACTGCCTCATCGTAAAGCGCTCGTAGTCGCTCGGGATTTCCGCCTGCCTCTTCAGTGAGAACGATTGAAACGATCTCCAACCGCTGCTTGACTCGATCGAAGGCAATCACGGTGCGGTAGAACATCCAGACCGCATCGATTGGTGCGTCGAGTGGCTGCGTGTTGTCGTCGCGCAATGCAGGTTCGAACCACTGCGCCGCATCGTAACCAAGATAGCCGACCGCGCCGCCCGCAAAAGGCACGAGACCTGGTCGACGCGCGAGTGAACGCGCGTGGAAGTAGTCGCGGACCCATTCAGTCGCGACGATCGGATACGACTCGGTCTTGCCATCGCGCTCGACAAACGTTTGCATTCCCTTTCCGCGAACGATCATTTCAGGCTCGGCGCCGAGAAATGAATAACGAGCAATTCGCTCGCCACCTTCGACGGACTCGAGCAAAAAAGCGTAAGGCGAGTCACCGGCGATGCGCATAAAAGCACCGACGGGCGTGTGCAGATCCGCCAGCACCGAGCGCACGACGGGAACAACGTTACCCTGCCGCGCCTCCTGCACGAACGCTTCGAAATTTGGGGGTTGCAGATCGAGCATTTTCTTGACTAACGTTAGACAAGTGTCTTCAGCCTGCGATACGGTTGCCGGCTAGCCACTGGCCGCCATCAACCACCAACACGTGTCCATTAATAAAACTCGCCGCGTCAGAACAAATGAAAACCGCCGCCTTCTCGATGTCAGCAATTCGTCCGAAGCGACCGAGCGGAATGTTCTTTCGCAGATGCGCCCTGAACATTTCAGGCACGAGGCGTTTCATTCCCTCCGTATCTTCAATTGGACCAGGCGCGATCCCGTTCACGCGGATGCCGTAACGCCCCCACTCTACCGCGAGGTTGCGCGTCAACGCATCCACACCCGCCTTCGCCGCCGACACGTGAAGCTGCATTGGTGTTCCGAGATAATGAAGCGTCGCACTGATGTTCAGAATCTGCCCGCGATGTTCTTTTAGTTGCGCAAACGTCGCGCGACAGACGTTGAACGTACCCTTGAGATCTATATCCACGACGGTCCCAAACCCGTTTGGCGACAACTGCTCGGCGTTGCAGAGAAAATTACCGGCAGCTCCGTTCACAACGATATCGATCTTGCCGAAGTGTTCGATAGTTTGCGCAACCGCTTTTTCTACTTCTTCGGGCTGGCGAACATCAGCCGTGACGGCTAGTGCTTTTCCGCCAGCCTCGTTGATCGCGTCGGCTGCGGGTTGAAGGTGGTCCATCTTCCGGCTCACGAGCGCGACGCTCGCACCCGATTCAGCGAACGCGCGCGCGACTCCGCCCGTAATGCCTGTCCCACCGCCTGTAACGAACGCCACGCGTCCACTTAAAATTCCCTCGTTGAAGATTCTTTCACTCATATTCTGATCCGTTCTTTATCCGTGCAGTTTATCCGCGAAAATCCGCGGCCCGGATCGCGTCTTCCAGTTTGAACTTCCCTTCGTATAACGCCTTGCCGACAATAACACTGTCGAGCAGTGGCTCGCCTGCATCGCGGAGACGTTTGATATCGTCGAGACTCGAAACGCCGCCGGAAGCAGTCACGCGTACGTTGCCGGCGCGAACGACAGCCAACGTCTGTTCGACGTTCGGGCCAACCAGCATTCCATCGCGACTGATATCGGTGTAGATGATTCGCTGAACTCCACGACTCGCAACCGATCGCGCGAGGTCAATAGCTATCAACGGCGTGGATGTTTCCCACCCTCGAGACATCACGCGTCCATCACGCGCGTCGATCCCGACACAGATCGTCGATGAAAACCGGTCCACAAAAGCTTTCAAAGAATCGGGCGATTCAGCGGCGAGCGTACCCAATACAACCCGAGCAACTCCCGAATCGCAAAGCTGTTGCACGTCTTCAAGCGATCTGACGCCGCCGCCGAACTCGATCGGCACATCGACCGCGTCAACAATCTTTTTCACAACCGTGCGGTTAGGCGAATCCGCTTCATTGAAAGCCCCGTCGAGATCTACCACGTGAATCATCTCTGCTCCGGTGGACGCAAACTCTTTCGCCACCGCAATCGGGTCTTCGTTGTAAACAGTCATCTCAGACTTCCGCCCCTGCATCAGCCGCACGCACAGGCCATTCTTGAGATCGATCGCCGGTATAACAATCATCCTGGGCCACAAAAAGGCACAAAAGCACAAAAGAAAATAGGATGTTATCGGGTCAAATTACTGTTAGTAGCACAACACATTACTTCGTCAAACAACAGTCCATTCGTGGCGATTGCGTTGCCTCCTGATACTGTTCTAACGCCGCGCCAGTCCGTAAACGTGCCGCCGGCCTCTTCCATGATCGGCAACAACGGAGCGCAGTCCCACAAGTTCATCACCGGATCGAGCATCACATCGGCGCGTCCGGTCGCGACCAGCACGTAGCCATAGCAGTCGCCCCAGGTGCGGCTCGTCTTCGCTCGTTGCTGCAACAACTCAGCCGCGCGCCCGAAACCGTATCGCGCGCACGCTGAAAAATCCGTGGACAGCAGAAGTGCATCTTTTAGCTCGCTCGTAGTTGAGACTCGCGCCGGCTTTCCATTCAAGAAACACCCTACTCCTTTTGCTGCTGAAACGATCTCACCTAACGCCGGTATGTTCACCACTCCCGCGACCACTTGCTGATCGATCTCCAGCGCAATCAAAACTCCGTAAAACGGAACTCCATGCACAAAAGCAAAGGTGCCATCAATCGGATCCACTATCCAGCGCCGCCCCGACCCTCCGGTTGACTCGCCTTGTTCCTCACCCAAAACACCGTCATTCGGAAACCGTTCCGCGATCTGTTTCCGCAAATACTCCTCGGCTTCTCGATCTGCAATCGTAACGTAACTGCCGTCTGCCTTCGTGCTTGTCTCCGGCTGCTTGCGAAAGTACTGCAAAGTGATGTCGCCTGCGCCGCGCGCCAGATCGACTGCGAACCCGAGCACCTCTTTAAGCTCCCTCACCCACGCCTCCGTTGCTCCAGCTCGTTTGCGATTTCTTCAAGACTCACACCGCGCGCAACGAGTAACACAAGCAAGTGATAGACAAGATCGGAAACTTCCGAAACCAGCCTTGCCCGGTCTTCGTTCTTTGCCGCGATGATCGTCTCTGCTGATTCCTCACCGAGTTTTTTGAGTATTTTATCGAGACCTTCTTCGAAGAGGTAAGTCGTGTATGAACCGTCAGGCCGCTCGTGTTCACGGCTTTGAATCAACTCATAAAGCCGCGTGAGCAAGGATCCATTTTGAACTGCGGGAGTTTCAAAACATGAAACAGCTCCCGTGTGACATGCAGGTCCCGCCGGATCAACCAACACGACAATCGCATCGCGATCACAATCGAGCGCGAGACTCACAACGCGCTGCGTATTACCGGAGGTCTCGCCTTTGTGCCAGAGTTCATTTCTCGAGCGCGACCAAAACCACGTCTCGCGTGTTTCAATCGTGCGGGCCAGGCTTTCTTCATTCATGTAGGCAAGCGTCAGCACCTCACGAGTCTTTGCATTCTGAACGATCGCGGGCACCAACCCACGCTCGTCAAAATGAATCTCGTCAAGGTTGATGTTCATCTCACCTCTAATCCTCGACCTCTCAGATAGCTCTTCACTTGAGCAATCGACAACTCACCAAAGTGAAACAACGACGCCGCCAGTACGGCACTCGCGCCACCCTCCGTCAGTGCGTCGTAGAAATGTTCAACTTTGCCTGCTCCGCCTGACGCGATCACGGGAATTCGCACCGCAGTCGAAACCGCACCCGTCAACTCGATATCGTAACCGCCGCGCGTGCCGTCACAATCCATACTCGTCAGCAGTATCTCGCCGGCGCCAAGCTTCTCAGCGTGCATCGCCCATTCAATTGCATTCTGTCCAACTGCTCGACGTCCACCGTGCGTGTAAACTTCCCAACCGCCTTCCGCGCGTCTGCGCGCATCGATGGCGACGACCACGCACTGGCTGCCAAACGTTTCCGCGCACGCGCTGATCAACTCCGGATGCTCAAGAGCCGCGGTGTTGAGCGTGATCTTGTCGGCGCCCGCACGCAGGATCGAGCGAATGTCTTCGACCGAACGCAAACCGCCGCCAACCGTGAAAGGAATAAATACTTCATCAGCTACACGACGCACCAGTTCCGCGACAATCTTTCGACTATCTGACGAGGCTGTGATGTCGAGGAATGTTAACTCATCAGCCCCTTCAAGATCGTAACGCTTCGCCTGCGCAACGGGATCGCCCGCGTCTGTCAACGAAACGAACCGAATCCCTTTGACAACGCGTCCGTTGTCAACATCAAGACACGGAATGATTCGCTTGGCTAACACGGTTTTAACCACGGATTACACGGATTCTTATTAAGCTCAGCGCTGATCTGAATAGAAATCCGTGTTTATCCGTGTTTCGAAGTTTTTCAGCATCCGCAAACCAACAGCCTGGCTCTTTTCCGGATGAAACTGCACCCCACAAATATTTTTCTCCGCAACCACCGACGCATATCGCCCACCGTACTCAGTTTCACCCGCGATCACCGTTTCATCCCTCGGCTCGCAGTAGAACGAATGCACGAAGTAACAAAACGCGCCATCCGCAACTCCTTCAAACAATGCGTGCGGCCGCGTCTGGTGAATACGATTCCAGCCAACCTGCGGGACAACGAGAGCGTTACTGAATTTTCGCACTCTCCCCTTCAACAACCCGAGCCCGCGCGTCGAACCAAATTCATCTGACTCTTCAAACAGCAATTGCATGCCAACACAAACACCAAGTAACGGCGTTCCTTCGCGCGCTCGCTCGTACACAAGCCGATCGAAACCTCTCTCCGTCAGCGCTTTCATACACGCGCCAAACGCCCCAACGCCCGGCAACACCAATCGTTCCGCCACTCGCAATTCACGTTCGTCGCCGCTGACGATCGCTTCGCAACCCGTCGCCGCAAAAGCTTTCTCCACCGAACGAAGATTGCCAACGCCGTAATCGATAATCGCAACTTTCACAACGAACCCTTCGTGCTCGGAACTCCGGTGATGCGAGCATTGCGCTCCACAGCCTGTCGCAACGCGCGCGCCGAAGCTTTGAATGTTCCTTCGAGAATGTGATGAGTGTTGCGCCCGCGCAAACAATCAATATGAAGATTGAACTTCGCGGTTTCTGCGAACGAACGCCAGAAGTGTTCGGCAAGCTCAACCGAGAAGTTTCCAATCATCTGCCGCCGAGTCGGCACCTCATAAACAAGATAAAACCGCCCCGAGAGATCGATCACCGATCGACACAACGCTTCGTCCATCGGCACCACCGCTTCACCGTAACGATTGATCCCCGTCTTGTCGCCAAGCGCCTGGACCAGCGCCTGTCCCAACGTGATCGCGATGTCCTCGACTGAGTGGTGATCGTCAATCTCGAGATCGCCTTTGCACGTGATCTGCAAGTTAAACAGACCGTGTTTAGCAAACAGATCGAGCATGTGCTCGAGAAACGGCAAACCGATCGAGACGCTGGACTGTCCACTGCCGTCGAGATCCAGCTCAACGCGCACGTCGGTTTCTTTGGTCTTGCGGTGGACTGTCGCCACCCGATTGTTATTGTTCTTCATTCAACGCCTTCAACAATCGATCATTCTCTTCGGGCGTGCCAACGCTTACCCGGAAATACTCACTCAGCATCGGATAGCTGCTGACATCACGAATCAGAATGTCGCGCTTCAACAACTCCGAAAAAATCCGCGCCGGATTCGTGGCCGATTTCACCACCATGAAGTTTCCTCTCGAAGCGACCGGCGAAAGCCCATCGATTTGCGACAACCCCTGGAACAGACGTTCACGCTCCGAGATGATTCTACGGACCAGCGGACGAAGCTCGCTCTCATAGTTTTCGACAGCAACTTCGGCAGCCATTTGCGAAAACGCATTCAGGTTGTAAGGCAACACGGCTTTCCGGATCTCACGGACTAAATCAGGCGCAGCCAGCAGGTAACCAATTCGCAAAGCCGCAAACGCCATCGCCTTTGAGAACGTCCGCAACACGATCAAGTTCTCGTGCTCTGTTAGCAAAGGAACGACTGAGTGTTCGGCAAACTCGTGATAAGCCTCATCGATGACGAGGAGCCCCCGCGAGGTGCGAAGAAGACTCCTCAAGCAACTCTCATCGATAACACAGCCTGTCGGGTTATTCGGCGAACAGATGATCGTGACGTCCGGCTGTCGTTCTTCAACGGTTCTTTGTAGTGCTTCACTGTCGTATTGCAGGTCCGAGGTTAAGGAAACGCTTTCGACTTCACCGCCCAGCACGGTCGCGACCTGCTTGTAGAGAGCGAAGGTTGGCTCCGAGATGACCACCTTCTTTCCGGCGGCAATCGTGACCATCAGGAGTGCCTGGATCAGTTCATTGGAACCGTTCCCGGCAATGATTCCATCGGGCTTCCAACCAGCAAAGACTGCCAGTCGCTCGTTTAGACTGGCGGGCACGAAGTCGGGATAACGCGACCACTTGCGGGCCGCAAACCTGCGCAACGCATCTTCCTTGATTCGCGCGGGCGCATCCCACGGGTTCTCATTCTGATTGAGCTTCACCGAAGCGCGATGCGGGGAAAGTGTGTACGCGCGCAACGCGCGAACTGCTGGTTTGATGGAGTCCAGTGCCTTCATAAATTATCTCCCGCAAAGGCGCAAAGGCCGCAAAGGAAGACGCAAAGATCACTTAGCGGTCTTCTTTGCATCTTTGCGCCTTTGCGGGAAAGAGCTCCTAATTAACGCAGACTGCGCATGCCCCTCAAGCCCCTCACACTCAGCAAGCACCGCCACACTCTCCGCCGCTGATTCGAAAGCCTCCTGCGAATACCGCAACAAACTCGTTCGCTTCACAAAATCATAAACACCCAACGCCGACGAGAACCGCGCCGTCCTTCCCGTGGGCAACACGTGATTTGGACCAGCGACGTAATCCCCCACCGCCTCAGGCGTGTAAGCTCCGAAGAAGATCGCCCCCGCGTGCCGAATCCTCTCCGCTATGGCATCGTCATCACTCGTTACAATCTCAACATGCTCCGGCGCCAGCTCATTCACGATCGAACACGCCTCTTTCAACGTCTCCACCAAAACGATCGCGCCATAATCTTTCAACGACTGTATGACGATCTCACGCCGTGGCAGCGATTCCGCTTGTTGCTCTACTTCCTTCGCGACGTCGTGCGCCAGTGATTCACTATTCGTGATCAGAATCGCTGACGCGTCTTCACCGTGTTCCGCCTGGGCCAACAGATCCGCAGCGATAAACTCCGGCCGCGCAGTCTCGTCAGCCACGATCACGACTTCCGTCGGTCCGGCAATCGCATCGATACCAACGACACCAAACACCAGCTTCTTCGCCGCTGCGACATACTTATTCCCCGGTCCGGTTATCTTGTCCACGCGCGGCACAGTCTCCGTCCCGAAAGCCAGCGCCGCTATCGCCTGCGCGCCGCCAACCGCATACACCTCGTTAATCCCAAGCTCGACCAGTGCCGCCGCAACAGCCGGATTTTCCGATAGCGTCCGCGGTGGTGTGGTGACAACGATTCGCTCAACACCCGCGACTTGCGCCGGCACGACATTCATCACCACTGACGAAGGATAAGCTGCGGTCCCTCCAGGCACGTACAAACCAACTCGCTCGAGGGGCGTGATGCGCTGGCCCAACTGAACACCGCTGCGCGGAGCGATCGTCCACGATTGTTCAACCTGCCGTTCGTGAAATGCTCTCACGTTCTCGATCGCCTCACGAAGTGCGCGTCGCACACGTTCATCAGCGCGCGCTGCAGAGCTACGAAGCCCCTCTTCGTTGACTCTTAGTTGCTTTACCTCAACCTTATCGAATTGTTTCGTGTAATCAATCAACGCCTCGTCGCCACGCACCCGCACGTCATCGATGATTGCTCCTACGACGCTCATCAACTCCGCATCGAGCGTCACCGACCGCGAGGCCAGGCGCTCCACCAAATCTATCTTTTTAATCCTGCCAATCATGTCTAACTTAAACTACGGCTTCGAGCGCCTTGACTAACCTTCCTACCTCATAGCTCTTCAACTGATAGCTAGCGCGATTAACCGCCAACCGCCCCGTCGACTCCGCAATCTCCTCAACCACAGTCAACCCGTTCTCCCGCAGCGTCACTCCCGTCTCAACCAGATCCACAATCATATCCGCGAGTCCGAGCGCCGGCGCTAGCTCAACCGATCCCGAAAGCTGAATAATCTCCACCGGAATTCCACGCGCCCCGAAGTGAGCACTCGCAATTTGCGAATACTTCGTCGCCACACGAATCATCCCCTGCACTTTCGTCATCGCTTGCGCATCCGCGGCGGCTACCACGATGCGACAGCGAGCAATACCGAGATCGAGTGGCAACAAGAGATCCGCCTGCGACTCGAGCAACACGTCGCGCCCAACCACGCCGCAGTCAGCGATGCCATGCTCGACGTAGACCGGAACATCCGCGGGCTTCGCAAAAATGAAACGATACTGTCCAGTCTCGTCCATCAGTGCAAGCCGTCGAGAATTGACTGCCTCATCGCTCAAGCGAATGCCCGCGCGTGCCAAGAGCGACAACGCGCCTTCCTGCATCCTGCCTTTTGCAATCGCAATCGTGATCATTGATTCGCTCGTGCGAGAACTTCAGTAAGCGCGTCGAGATTGAGCACAAAGCCAACCGCGGGCTCGGCACGGCCAAAGCTTCCGGTTAGACCATCGTAACGACCACCGCGCCCGACACTCGACCCGGCGCCGTGAACAAAAACCTTCATACTCAAACCTGTGTAGTAATCCAGACTCGACACGTCGCCGAGATCGATCTCAAAAGAATCCTCGAGTCCATGTGATTCGATCGCGGTCCAGAGTTCTTCGAGTGCATCAAGTGCAGCGACTGATCGCGCATTAGTGATCACACTTCGCGCAACTTGAATGACATCTCGTTTGCCGGTGAGTTGAGTCGGCCGCAAAAACGCGCGAGCTTCACCCGCGCCGCAATCTTGTAGAAACTGCTGCAACTCGGCGCCCTGGCGTGTGTCGATCAAACGCCGCAATTCTTCGCGCGGTCGCGGTTCCAGGTTCAAATACGCCGCGATGCCGTTGAAGATCTCGACGTTATTAATCGTGATGCAATACTTCGATCGCAATTCCAATCGCGACAGAATTTCCGCGGCTAACCTCAGCACCTCGAGATCAGCAGGCTTTCCCTCGACTCCGATCAGTTCACACCCCAATTGTGTGTTCTCGCGTCTCCATTCGGCGTGCGACTGCGTCTGCTGGCGAAACACAGGGGCGGCGTAACAAAAGCGCAATGGCCGAGGTCTGTCAGAGAGCAACGTCGCAGCCATACGCGCAACGGAGCTGGTTACATCAGGACGCAAGGCGAGCAAGTGCCCGTCGCTATCGGTAAAGCGAAAGCCGCGCTGAGCTTCCCGCTGACCCATGCCTTGTTCGAAGAGATCGTAGTAATCGACGGAGGGTGTTATGACTTCTTCATAGTTCCAGCTTTCAAAGACTGACATCGCAACATCTTCGACTTTGCGACGCAGGCGCGCTTCGGCGCCGATGTAGTAACGCATGCCGGCTGGAATTCTGGAGGTCATAGCATCTTGTGAATCGAAAAGAAAAACCCGCTGCCGAGTTAGCGTCGGCAGCGGGTTTTGGAATCGTTGTGCGCTTGTTTAGCTTGCTTCCGCGAACACGATCGCCAGCCCGCCACCGGTGTGGTGGTGATGCCAGTACGCATGATGGCCGCGATCGGTGCTAAACATTGCTCAGGGGCTTATACCCGAGAGCGTCGTGGATTGTCAAACAACATTTCGCGCAAAGGCGCAAAGAGAGCAAAGAAAAGGTGGCTATCTTTTGCGTTCTTTGCTTCCTTTGCGCCTTTGCGCGAAATATTTCTCGGGCTTTCTAACCGCCGGGAATGAACGGCCGCGACTGAATGATATAAATCTGTCCCTTCATATACGCCCACTCAATATCCTGATCGCGTTGGCCAAACACGCGCTTGATCGCCAGAGCCGCCCGGACCAAACGCCGGATAACATCATCCGTCAACACAACGCGATCGCCCGTGATCGGCACTTCCTTCACACCACCCTTTTCATCAAACGTCAGCAGGCTATCCTCCGCCGAACGAGTCAACACCTGCACCGCATTAGTGCGCGGACGAAAGATCACCTGTTCCGCGATTCGCTGCCCTTCAACGACTTTAATTCCCAGGCCTCGTTTAGCACTTATGTAGATCGCACCCTTGTTATCAGCGTTGAATGGATCCGTACTGATCATCACGCCCGAGCTTTCGGAGTTGATTCCCTCCTGGAGCAACACGGCCATGAAGATCTTCGAGTGGTCCACACCCGCACGCTCGCGCGCTTCGTAAGCTTCGAAGTTCCAAAGCGACGCCCACACCTTCCTGATCGCGTCGATCAACTCCTGCTCGCCGCGTACGTTCGGCACTGTCGTGTAAAGACCTGCGCCGCTGAAGTTGGGCAGGTCTTCGGAGTTCGAAGAGCTGCGCACAAACAGCCCCTTGCCGGCGTATTCGCGTGCAACTTTCTCGAGCACCAGCTTGCGCAGCTCCGGATCGAAGTCAGCGCTTTCAATCTGCTGGCGCAGCTGGACCAACTTCTCACGACGGTAAGCAGGATCGTGAACAAACTTCTGATCGTTCAACAGTCCGAAGATCACATCGTCGAGTTTGTTTCGCGTGATGAACTCGTCGTGGTAGTGAAAAGGGATTGTGAAGCCGCCGGGAACGACAATGCCCGGCAGCTGTGCGTTCAGCACCTCGCCGAGGTTCGCCGACTTGCCGCCGAACGCCAGACTGGATCGCGAACGCTGTTGGGCCAGGCCCAGCAGACGCGTTTCAGACAAGTCGTAACGCGGCTTCATCACGTCCAAACGTTCCGCCTGGCGTCGCTGGTACTCGCGCAACTGGTTCATGTCAGCGCGTTTGATCGTGTACTTCTCGCGCAGCGTTTCGAACGAGACCCACCAGCCGTCGTACTGCTTGAGCAGTTCCTTCGCGTTCTTAATGTAAGCGTTGGGAATCCCCCAGCCTTTGGCGAGCAGGTTGATGTGTGAAAGCGGCGTTGAGGGTTGCGAGGTGATGATGCCGGCGACGGGCGGTAAATGAACCGGCACTTCATCGAGCACGAGGATCTCGTTGGAGCCGATCTCGACGTGATCGTCGAGCTTCGGAATGATGTGAATGCGGCCCAAGCCCTTCGCGACATTGAGCGCCTGGTATTCCTGCTCGGCTGCGATGTCGCTCTGCAAAATCCGCGGCATGCCGGCGAGCGATCTCGTCGCTTCGTCCTGCCGCAACGAGTTTGGCTTGAACGCAACGGGCGCGAAGAACGACTTATTGATTATGTCGTAAGCGAGTTGGATCTGATCGGCCGGTATGAGATCGCCTTCCCAGAATTCGAAAGTCCAGCGCTTCAGTGGAAGTTGATATGCAAGCGTGCCGAGTATGAACCGGCGATTGGCATTCAGGTAATTGTTTTGGAAGAACTCACGCCCGCGTTCGAGCGAGAGGTAGGTGCCGTTGACGAAGTCTTTGTGGAAGCTGTAACGCTTTTTGTTGACGTAATAGATCTTGTTGCCGTCTTTGCGATCGATAACGATCATCACGTGCGGCAAAGCATAAGGAGTGTTGGCGTCGTAGGTGACGGAGATCGAGTCAAACTGCGCTTGCGACTTGATTGCGGGAAGGCTTTTCGGACCCGTTTGCGCAGCGACTTGGGCGCACAGCACAAACAAGAGAGCTATAACCCATTCCAATTTTCTCTTACAACTCATACAAAAATTTCCCGCAAAGGCGCAAAGGCTGCAAAGTTTGTTTTAAGTTCTTCTTTGCGCCTTGGCGTACCTTTCCGCCTTTGCGCGAACTAATATTCTTCGATTAATTGCCTCCTCGAACGCTCAAGCAATCTTACCAGATCGTCAATGTGACGCTGCTCGGTGAGAAAACTGTTGATGTTTACACGCAACGCGCGCCGCCCGTGCAGCACGGTCGTCGTCAGCCATGCTTCACCGCTACGCTCGATTATCTGCTGCAAGCGCTGTTGTAAACGATCGAGATCCGGTCCGGATAAATCGGCCTGTGGCAAAAAACGAAAACAACACACCGCCGTCTCAACCTCACCAAGACGCTTGAAATCTTTGAGCGCGTCGATCTCCTGCGCCAGGTACTTCGTGAGATCGATTTGCCGCTCGACTGTTTTAGCGTACCCTTCGCGGCCCATGAAATTGATCGCCATCCAGAGCTTCAATGAATTGAAGCGCCGTGTACCCATCTGCCCATAACGGAAAAAGTCGAATTCGACGTCGGCGCCGCCGCGATCCTCGCTCAAATACTCCGGCGTCATATCAAAGGCATCGCGCAGGACGCGTCCGCCGTCACGCACCAGCGTCGCGCCGCAGGAGAAAGGAACAAACATCCACTTGTGCGGATCGAAAGTAATCGAATCAGCCAGCTCAACGCCGCGAAGCTTGTCTCGATGTTGCGGCGAGAAAGCGAGTGGCCCGCCGTACGCGGCGTCGACGTGATACCAGCACTCGTTCTCGCGAGCGACCGCTGCCAATGATTCAAGTGGATCGATCACACCGGACGAAGTGGTTCCGGCGACACCTACAACACAACACGGAACCAGCCCGGCTTCACGATCTTTAGCGATCGCTTCTCGCAATGCGTCGACTCTTATGTGGAATCGTTCGTCAGTCGGAATCTTTCGCACGCCCTCGCGGCCGAGACCGAGAATATCGGCGCTTTTGTCGATCGAGTAATGACATTGATCTGACGCGTAAATCACCAGATCGCCGGGCGCTGTGCGCACGCCGCGGTCTTTGATGCTCGCCGCAACATTATCGCGCGCGCACTTCAACGCAATAAGATTCGCTTCCGAACCGCCGCTGGCCAACGTGCCGAAGCTTTCTGGACCATAGTTCAGCAGATCGCAGAGCCAGCGGATGACGCGTGCTTCGATCATCGCCGACGTTGGACCATTGCGCCACGCACCGGCGTTCTGGTTGAGCATTGACGCCAACGCATCCGCCCAGACGCCGATTGGCAATGGTGTTGGATTGAACTGGCCGAAGTATCTCGGGCTCGGGACGCCCATCGCATTCGGAGCAATGTCGTCGCGAAACCTGGCAAGTATCTCTTCAATCTCGATTCCCTTCTCGGGCAACGGTTCGTCGAAGAGTTTTTCCAGATCAGCAGGAGTCGACTCAGGCGTCACCCGCCGGTTCGCAAGCCCAGCCACGTGCTCATTGATGATCCGCGGGACTGCATTTCCCAAAAGGCGATGCTGCTCAACAAAATCGTCAATCATGATTTATGCTTCTGATGTGAACAGGTTCGAGCAAACTTTAATATCGAACATGGGGAGCTTTGATTTAGATCTATCTGCCGAGACCGTAACCCTGGTCGGCGAGTACTACAGTTTACTCACTCGCTGGAATGATCGCCTACATCTAGTGGCCCCGTGCTCACCCGAGGAATTCGCGACGCGCCACGTCCTCGAATCATTATTGCTTCTCAAGCATCTGCCTCAGGACGCAAAAATAGCAGACGTGGGCTCGGGCGCAGGCTTGCCGATCATTCCCTGCCTGATCGCGCGCCCCGATCTGGAAGCAACTCTGATCGAATCCTCGCAAAAGAAAGCTGTCTTTTTACGCGAAGCATTGAAGGCTGTCGACCGGAAGGCTGTCATCATCGCGCGGCCGTTCGAAGACGTCGAACCTCCACCTGTTTCCTTCGTGACCTGCCGCGCGCTTGATCAGTTCACGCTAAAACTACCAGCGCTGATCGACTGGGCGCCGCGCGATAGCACGCTGCTGCTGTTTGCAGGTGAGACGCTGGGTGAACAGTTGAATCGGGCAAACCTTAAATTCGAAAAGCTCCTCATTCCACAGTCCGAGAAGCGATACCTGTTTTTAGCCGCGGATTAACGCGGATTTGTTTACACGGATTTTTAAAGATCAATCCGTGTCCACGATCCGTGTAATCCGTGGTTAAGAAGGCTTCTCGCGCACGACCTCATGCGGCTTCTTGTCCTCCCGCAACCCCTGAAACGACGGATGCCGGATCACGCCCTCATCCGTCCACTCCGTAAACGCAATCTCACCAACCAGCTTTGGCTCCGTCCAAACCGCCCGTCGCAAACCCGGATCTTTCGGCAACTCCGCGAACGGTCTCTTATTCACCACCATCCGATCCAATTTTTTCCGCAGCTCGACTCGCATCGCGTTGGTATAGCCAGTCCCAGCCCGCCCGGCGTAGACCAGTTTGCCCTTGTCGTAAAACCCGAGGATGAGCGAACTAAACGGTATTCCCTTTTCAGACAGTGTGTATCCGGCAATTACAAACTCCTGGCGCTTGATGCACTTGATCTTGAGCCAGTTGCGACTGCGCGTCGATTCGTACATCGAATCCGCAAGCTTTGAGACAATCCCCTCTATCCCCAGCTTGCACGCCTCTTTGAAGAACTGCGCCCCGTGTCCTTCAATGTGGTCGCTGTAGCGCAACACGCCGCGTTCGTTCAAAGGCTGAATTAATTCGGCCAGCACGCGCTTCCGCTCCAGCAACGGAGTTCTAACGAGACTGAATCCTTCGATATAGATCAGATCGAAGAGGTGAAGAATCAGACCCGCGCCCGCATTCTTGTTGATCGACTGTTGCAACTTTTGAAAACTCGCGCGCCCCGACGCATCCAAAGCAACCACTTCCCCGTCGAAGATCGCGCTCTTCACTGGGAGTGCTTTTATTGCCTTGCCCAACCCGGGAAACTTCGCCGTCCAATCGTTTTGGTTCCTTGTCCAAAACCGCACCTGGCCACGTTGCAGATGGCATAACAATCGGTAACCGTCAAACTTCAATTCATGTAACCACTGTTCGCCCACAGGCGGTTTATCAACAAGTGTCGCCAATTGCGGCGGGACAAACTCGGGCATCGCTATTTTGCGCGCGCCCGGAAGATTTTTGATCTGTTTCGTATTCATCGGTCGGCCATTCTACTTGTTCGGCATCATGATTGCAGAGGGAAGAGTATGGTGGAAATTTAGCCGCTACTTTTGTACTGAAATGGATCGGGTTAATCAAAAGGAATATTTGGTGCTAGCGAGACTTGGCGAGCGCGTGGTGAATCGCCCCGGTCCAGTCGGGGAGGTGGTTGGTATGTACGCGATAAAACTTACCACCGACGTGTACCATCTGGTCCAACGCGGTGGACAGGATACATTCTGTGGCTTGAGAGTTAGTCGCGTAAGTTCGGGACGAAATGCGGGCGGCCTACAAATGGTGATTGAACTGCCCGCCACCAAGAAAGTTTGCAAGCACTGCGAAAGAATTAAGAATCAGGACGACGGGAACTGATTGTGAGAAGGAGAGCCATCCACAGATTACACAGATTTAATCTGCGTAATCTGTGGATGTATTTTATTTACTCTTCGACGTCAGGAGCAGCAACGACGTCGCCGTCGTTTGAACTTGGGGCTGGAACGACCACCGGTTCGCGGGTGGGCACTACGATATCGTGACCACCGACGATGTCGGGAAACTCATCGAGCTCGCGCTCTCTTGCCTGATCGATCGTCTCATCGCGCTCGATATCCACGTTTCGATAGTATTCCATGCCTGTTCCGGCAGGAATCAATCGACCCATGATCACGTTCTCTTTCAAGCCACGAAGGTAATCGACGCGACCCGAGATCGCTGCTTCCGTAAGCACGCGAGTGGTTTCCTGGAACGACGCCGCGGAGATGAAGGAGTCAGTCGAGAGCGAGGCCTTAGTGATGCCCAGCAAGAGCGGCTCAGCCT
>JAICGZ010000066.1 GCA_025922875.1 Pyrinomonadaceae bacterium | reverse complement strand
CTCGAGGGACGTAGTGCTGCCGCCAAGTTTTTCCAACTCGGCACGGAGTTTTGCGATGCGTTCTTCCTGGCTTGGTTCGTCGGCGAATTCTATGAGTGTCATTTTTTGGCTCCTTAAGGTTTCGAGGTTAAGGTTTGAGGTTGCCCTGGAGGCGTGAGGCCCTCCGTCCGTCGCGGCATAGAGTAGTATTTCTCGCGCAAAGGCGCAAAGGCCGCAAAGGTTTTTCTTTGCACCTTTGCGCCTTTGCGGGAAACTACTTCGTGGGTGGCGCGGGCGCTGTGAACATATCGAGGTTCGATAGTCCAAGGCTCGTTTCGATCTCTTCCATTCTCTTCAGCGCGGTGTTGAATCCATCGGCGCCAAACTGCTCTGTTTCGATCTCTTCAAACCTCGCCGCGAGTTCGTCTAACTCTGCCTGGCCAGTGGCGGCTTTCCATGCCGGAAAGATAATCGTGTCTTCAATCGCGGCGTGATGTCCATACATGCGCACAAACGATTCCAACGCGTTCGCCAGCGGTTCGACGTTGCTCGACGGAATTCGATCGGCGCTTGTAACCGACAACACGTAATCAGTGATTTCACGTCCGCGAGTATGTTGGGCCAGAAGAACATCGATATATGACGCTGGAGCGCCGGGCGACCTTCTCAAGACGGGGAAGATGTAGACTTCTTCCAGTTTCTTCTCATGATAATCTTCGCCGAAAACGCGAAACAGGTTAGCGGTTTTTTCCAGTGCGTCGAGTGGGACTGACGAAGCATCCTGTCGCAGTCGAACAGCCGACTCCTGATAAACAAGCAAAGCGCGACGAAGAATGCCGTGTTCGCGCATCAAGTCCTCAGTCGCAGTCACTTCAACCGATGCTACCTCGCCGGGCGCTGGTCCATCGTTTTTATTGTCTTCATTGGTCGCGCTACCGGTGCGATTCGAAGTGGTGCGGCAGGCGTTGATCAGGACACCGGCGCCCGCGAGCGAAATGCCCGCTAGTAGTTGTCTTCTTTTTTCGTCCAACTGAGATCTCCTGTCGAGTCAGTCCGCAAAGCCCTTTGATATTACTCTGCTCGCGACGTTAGACTAAGCGCAACCAGATGGACAACAACGCAATCGCACGCCGATTCTATCGCCTCGCCGCGTTGATGGAGATTCGCGGCGACGATCCCTTTCGCTGGCGCTCGTATCGCAACGCCGCCGAAGCAATCGAGGTTTGGCCCACGTCTTTGAAAGAGATTGCAGAGAAAGGCGGCGAGGAAGGCTTGCAGGAAATTCCCGGCGTCGGCAAGGCAATAGCGAAAAAAGTAATCGAACTTTTGGAGAGAGGCTCGTTTGATGCGTGGGACCGGCTCACCGCCGAAACACCTGAGACCGTCATCGACTTAACCGAGATTCCGGGCATTGGTCCAAAGACCGCGGCGCTACTCCACCAGCGTTTCAAGGTTTCGTCATTGCCAGATCTTAAGCTGTTCGTCGCCGGAGGCGGCCTCAAGATGGTCGACGGCATCGGTCCAAAGACCGCTGAGAAGATTAAGGAAGCGTTGGAAAACTATTAACCACGGATTACACCGATCTGTGGCAGAATGAGGGACCATGAGAAAAATCAAACGTCGTGAGTTCATTCGTAACGGAGCTGTTGCGGGCATGGCTTTACCGATGGCTCCGATGATTCTCAAACAGAGTGTGGTTAAGCCGCTGGTGATTGCCTCAGCCAATGGCAACAGGTTTAAGAATGGCGGGAATGTGACTGCCGTGCAGAAGGCGTTCACGATGATGACCGGTGGTTCTGATGTGCTCGACGCAGTCATCGCCGGTGTCAATATCGTTGAACTCGATCCGCTTGACGACAGCGTTGGATACGGCGGCTTGCCGAATGCAGACGGCGTCGTGCAACTCGACTCGTCGTGCATGCATGGGCCAAAGAAACGCGCCGGTGCTGTTGGCGCACTCGAAGGGGTGAGAACTCCTTCGTTGGTGGCGAAGGCCGTGATGGAAAACACGGATCACCATCTTATCGTCGGCAAAGGTGCGCAGGATTTTGCACGCAACATGGGATTCAAGATTGAAGACGACCTCAACACCGAGAATTCACGCAAGCAGTGGCTCGAGTGGAAACGTCGAACAGATCCAGGCCACTACCTCGATCCGAAGAAGCGGGCCGAAGCGGGCAAACGCGCAGCACTCGAGATGCTTGCCGAGGGACTCATACGCGAAGAAAACCTGCACGGCACTATCAATTGCGACGGCATCAATTCGAGAGGCGAAATCTGCGGTGTTACTACGACCAGCGGACTCGCGTGGAAAATTCCGGGTCGCTTAGGCGACTCTCCGATCCTCGGTGCGGGGCTATACGTCGACGGCGCAGTCGGCGCCGCCGGATCGACTGGTCGTGGTGAAGCAAATCTCTTCAACCTGTGTTCGTTTGTGATCGTCGAAGAGATGCGTCGCGGCGCGCATCCGAAAGACGCGGGCATGGAAGTGTTGACGAGAATCAAGAACAACACGATCGAGAAACGACTCTTGAACAGCAGAGGCTTGCCCAACTTCGGGATCAGCTTCTACATCCTGAATGCAAAAGGCGAATATGCCGGCGTGACGATGTACGAAGGTGGATCGTTTGCGCTGTGTAACGAGAATGGTCCACAAACCTTGAAGTCCGAGCCGCTGCTCCAAGGCAAACCCAGCGACTAATTTTTGTAGGGGTGGCCCTCCGTGGCCACCCCTCCGCGTGAATTTAAAGAAGGGATGGCCACGGAGGGCCACCCCCTACAATTAACTGTTCGCTGCCGCGGGCGTCCTGCCGTATTTCTGCGTGGCAAAGCCCACGATCAACCCGACCAGCGTTCCCGGCAAGATGATCTCGAAGTAATAGCCTCCCTGCATGAACGCCACGAGGTAAGCCAAAAACGCTCCCACCAATACGCCGAACAGGATTCCAATCGGTAACGAATGAAACTTCTTCGCAAAGAACCCGATCGCAACACCCGCGATGATTCCTTTCAGCGTGGAGCCGATGACGATTCCGCCGAGTTGATCTCTCACAGCCGGCGTGAACCACGCGGTTAGACCGTCGATGACGCCGAGAACGGCGCCGAGCACTACTCCAATCAGGGGCTTGGACATAATGTTTTCTCCTCCATCAAAATCATTCTGTGCTTCTATTAAACGTCCGGCGGGAAATCTTTAAGGCCGAGAGGTGAAAATGAAAAAAATTCTCATCAAGAGATACGCAAGGACCAGCAAAACCAGGAAACGGTTCTTACTGATCCACCGGCCGGCCTTTTCGATGACGCTTTCACGATAGGCCGACACCGTCTCCGCATCGAGCAGCCGGCCGATGTCGGCTGAGAGTTCCGACGCACTCGCATACCTGCCCTCCTTCTCACGCGCCGTTGCTTTCAAACAGATCGCGTCAGCAGCTTTGCTGACTTTGGGTTGATCCTTCAGCAGGAAACGAAGAACAGCGCCGAGTGAGTAGACGTCCGCGCGCTCGTCGAGTTCTCTGGTTTCGCCGCGCGCCTGTTCGGGCGACATGTAATCACGCGTGCCGATGATTGTGCCATGCGGTTCTGATCTGTCTTCATCGGCGTTCATCTGCGGCTTTATTTTCGCGACTCCCCAATCAAGTACGAGCACTTCGCCAAACGAGCCGATCATGATGTTCTGCGGTTTGAGATCTCGGTGAATGACTCCGTGCGCGTGCGCGAACGCTACAGCGTCACAAGCAGCCTGAAACTTTCTCAAACGATCGCGAAGAGAAGGGTTTTGAGCCGCATACTCGTCGAGACGGCTGCCGCGAACAAACTTCATCGCGTAGAAGATACGCCCATCCGGCAACGTGCCAACGTCGTGAACAGGAACGATTCCCGGATGCTCGAGCCTCGCGATGATCTGTGCTTCACGAATCATGCGGCTGCGCAGATCGTCAGTGACTTCAGGCGTATTCAGCACTTTGATCGCGACCAGCCGGTTGAGTTCGCGATCTTCGGCGAGGTAGACGGTGCCCATGCCGCCGCGTGCGAGTTCCTTTACAAACGTGTATTTGGTTGAACTGAAATCAGGATCGTTAACGATAGCCCGCAGATAGTTTAACTTTTGATCGGAGAGCCACTTCATTTCACGTCCACTCCGAGCAGTGAACGAGCTTCGGTGCGAAACTCCTCGTCAGTCGCGGTTATCTCACGCAGCTTCTCTAACACTACTTTGCGAAAGTCGCGGCGCGCAGCCGCGAGGTAGTTGTTGACCGTTGCGGGCTCCAGTCCAAATTCTTTTGCGAGTGAAGCGTAGGAAACATCAGTGTCGTCTCGCAGATCGTAACGCTCAAACAGTTGAAAGTGGACCATGCGGCCTGACTCTTCATAGCGCTCTCGCAATGCAGCAACAGCGGTGGTAAACATCCAACGCACCCACTCGCGGTGGAAGTAGTCCTCAGGACTCAACGACGATTCTGAAGCATGCGATGCAAGCTCGGCTTCGGCAGAGACGAAGTCGAGTTGATAGTGGTCCATATCGCCGCCGCGTTTGAGCCGCCGCCCGGCCTTTCGTTCGTTCGAAACAAAGCCGTCCAGGCACGTTCGCAAAAACGTTTGGAAGGTGGCCTTGCCGGCGTCGTAGCTTGCGAAGTGATTCTTCTCGAAGGCGTTTGCGAAGAAGCCCTGGGTCAGATCTTTTGCGTCTTCATTATCTGCCTGCCATTTGAAGCGAATGTATTTGTATGCGGGTTTCCAATAACTCGCGAGAATAGTGTCGAAAGCGCGGCGGCGTACGAGTTGGTCATCGCTGCCTGCGCCGATGATTGCCGAATGATTGGTGACCGGAAATTTGTGAAGCGGCCCGCCAATATCTGTGTCTGGATCTATCTTGTTAATCCTGAGAATCCTGTCTAAGTAGTAGTGGGTCAGTTTGAATTTGACCCACTACTTGTCTAAGTCTGCCTCTTAACGATCACGAGCGTGATATCGTCAGCGGCGCTCGTTCCCTGTGCAAACTTCGTCAAAGACGACTCGATGCGATCGCGTATTCCGGCAGCGGACGCTTCGATGTTACGCGACACCACTTCGTACAAACGCGTCGCGCCAAATTCTTCACCTGTTGGACTGACGGCTTCCGTCACACCGTCAGAATAGATGACAAGCACATCGCCGTGCTGCAACTGCGTGCGGCCCTCGCGGTATTCAGCATCACGCTTGATTCCGAGCGGCAAACCTCCGGACGCAAGCTGTTCGACAGTCCCCGCCGAATGAACGATCAGCGGCGGGTTGTGCCCGGCATTCAAAAACGAGAGGGTACCGGATTCAGGATCGAGCTCCGCATAAAAGAGAGTCACGAAACGATTCGCGGGAATGTTGTCTGCGAGGTAACGGTTGACCGCCGAAATCGTTGCTGACAATGTATCGTGTGAAGCCGACTGCGCATGAATCGCAGCGTGTAGTGACGACATGAGCAGCGCGGCCGCGGTTCCCTTGCCTGAAACGTCGCCCAACGCAATCACGAGGCGGCCATCTTCGCGCTCGATGAAGTCGTAATAATCGCCGCCAATCTCGTAACAGGGAAAACTGATGCCCTGCAACTCGTAACCAGTGACATGCGGCGGCGCCGCCGGTTGAAAACGTTGCTGGATCTCGCTGGCCAACGCGAGTTCGCGTTCCAAACGTTCGCGCTCGAGTCTGGCTTCAACCAGGCGCGCATTTTCCACCCGGATGGCCGCAACCGAAGCAAGCGTAGTCAACACTTTCAGGTGATCCTGAGTGAAACGACCTTCAGCGATCGGTGAATCGGCATAGATGATGCCAAATACTTTTTCAGCCACACCAAGCGGCACGGCCAAAACTGATCTAACACCCTGAAGCACAACCGTACCACTCGCAAAACGCGGATCGTGCTGCGCATCGGAAGTCAGCACCGAATTGCCACGAATCACCACTTCATCGAGCACGTTACGACTAACGCGAATCTCACCAACCTCGCCAACCCGATCTCTCAGTCGCGCCACCGCAACTCGCAAATCTTCACTACCTTCATCGCGCATCATGATCAGGCAGCGATCCGCAGGCACCGACTCAAATACGAGTTGAACGATCTGCTCGAGGGTTTCATTCAGCGTGTCTGATGAAAGCAGGGTAATGCCGACCTTACTAATCAGTGCAAGCAAGTCGGCCTGCTTCGCTTTGGGCGTGACCGTTGTGGTAGACACAGCCTCTTCGGGTTGAGTCCAAGCGCCCTCGATGGCCTCGAGCAATCCGGATGTGGTCCTGTCTCCCGATTTCAGTGCAATCGTCGCTTCCGGGAGACTTCCGGTGTTGTCGGTGATCATCGTGGCGCCCATGCCGGAGTTGAAGGTGCCATCGTCAAAGATGATCTCCGTCTCTCCGATCTGGATGCGTCCACCTGCGGTGAGCTGAATGGCGCCCTCGACAGTTGCGCCGTTATAAAGCGTTCCGTTCGCCGAACCGAGATCCTGAAGCAGGTACCCGTCTCCCTCACGCCGCACCTCAGCATGCACGCGAGAAGCGAATGGGTCGGGAATACACAGATCGTTTCTGGCGGAACGACCGATCGTTATACGAAGCCGTCCGAGTGGAAAATGGTCTGGGGCGCGGTCGGGATATTTAACTATGAGCTCTGGCATTTTTTAAGAAGACTTTAGGCGGCGCAGCGGAGCATTAGACTAGATCGAACCCTCACGAACGACTATGGTGCCGGCTATGATATCGTGCAAACCTCTACCATGCACGGTCACTGCGGCCATCACAAAACCAAGACCCAGGAGAGCAAATGAAAGTGGATAACCGATGAAGTGACGGAGCAACGCGCGACCGATTCCCAAGTTGCCGCCGTTGTTTCGTTCGATTCGCAATCCGGTTGCCCACTTGCCAAGCGTAAAACCGGTTAGACCGGGAATTATTCCAAGGTTGAACAGGGCCATCGCAATGGCGAGCAGGATTCCGGCAGTCTCGGCCGAACTTCCTGCCGCACGCGCGCCTCCACCGAGCATCCGCGAAAGCAGAGTACCGGCTACGACGAGAGAAACGAGTGCGATGTAGTCGATCAGCAGAGCACCGCAACGAAGAGGGAAAGGGGCTCGGAGTCGTTTTCCGCCATGCCTGGCGGTGCGGCTTCTTGCCGGCGGCCGGGGCAAACCTTGAGCAACAGTCATTAAAAAAATAGGTCCTATAGGTCCAATAGGACCTATCCAACTAAAAAGTGCAATGTTGTTTCGCCTACACGCAGCTTATCACCACTATCAAGCACGCGTGGTTGTCGTGGCGCGAGACGCACCGAGTCGTTAATCACGGTGCCGTTCACGGAACCCAGATCTTCAACGAGAAATGTTTCTCCTTCAAGCCAGATGCGCGCGTGACGCCGGGAAACTTTTGTTTCCGGATCGAATCTCGAAAGATCGATCTCCGGAAAAATATTCGAATGCGGATCGGTACGCCCAAGCAGATTGCTGTCCTTTTGCAAGATGAACGACGCATCCAGCTCGGTGGTTCCCGTCACGACCAGCTTCGCAGTCGGTCTCGCTGTGTGCAATAGCGCACTCGAGCCAACGCCGAGTGGTTGTCGCGCTCCGCAATGTGCACAAAACACATCGTCCGCCTGGATGCGACCACCACAGAAACCACAATAGACTGTTTGTACCTGGACGGTTTCGCTGCCCAACACCGGCGCAGGCACTCCATAGCTGACCCGTCCTGACATTAACTTTTCCAAATGGATCGCGAGTTCGTTTCTCAACTCGCCTGCAGTTCGATAACGATCCTCCGGCTTGTATTCGACCGCCTTCATGAGGATCTGCTCCATCTCGGTTGAAATGGACGGCGCGATCTGGCGTGGTCTCGGGTTCTTCGTGAAGTCAAAGATCAGCAGCGGATTATCCTGCGGATCTGCTCCCGTTAACAGGTGAAACATCGTGGCGCCGAGACTGTAAACATCGGATGCCGGCTGCACGCGCCCGCTGAAGAGCTCCGGCGGTGCATATCCCATCGTGCCAACCGCCGTCACACCTTTCTCCTGCTGCGTCACCCAACGCGCGATACCAAAATCGATGAGCATCACTCGACCCGTGTTGCCGTCGATCATTAAATTCGCCGGCTTCAAGTCGCGATAGATGATCGGCTTCGGTCGTGAATGGAGATAGTCAAGCACGTCGGCGACCTGCATGCCCCAATCGGTGACTGTCTTTTCGTCGATTCTGCCGCCGACGGCTGCACGCATTCGCGATGCAAGGTCACCACCGGAGATGTATTTCATGACGAGATAGAAGCGACTCAAGTGCTCGTCATAAAAGTAGTCGTAGATTGTCGGGATCGAAGGGTGTTCGAGAGACGTTAAAAGGAGCGACTCGCGTTTGAAGTCTCCGATTGCTTTCTCGTGCTGCGCCGGATCGAGATGCGACTCAACCATTTCCTTGACCGCGCGCGGTGCGTCCCCAAGATTACGATCCTTGGCCAGATAGACTGCACCCATTCCACCGCCGCCGATCCTGCGCACGATCTCATAACGGCCATTCAATACCGTGTTGGACGCGAGCTGTTTGACGCTTGGTTTATGACCGCCGGTCGTACCCTCTTTGGGTGTCGAAGTCTTTCCGTGAACACTATCCGTATATGAGCCGCCAAGTGACTTCGAGGATATTGGGGTAGCCTCACCGGTGCTGTGTGGGTCGACGACGGTTGTCTCTAAACTACCTGAAGGTTCATGCGCCTCGACCGCTGCTGCTGCTTCGACGGGCGGTGCTTCGACCTGCACCTCGACCTCGTCGCCAAGAGTGGCAGACATGCTATTAAACTCTGTTGCTTTCGGGATGAGTTGCGTGCCGCAATTACCGCAGTAGTGTTCACCAGGGGATACGCGAGCACCGCATACGTTACACTCAGCCATCTATTTCACAATGTGGAAGCGGAGAAATGTTTTCCCGACGATGATTTCATCGCCATCGCATAGTGCCTGACGCTGTCCGGGAGGAAGTCTCTTTCCGCGATTGATGAAGGTGCCGTTTGTCGATCCTAGATCTTCAAGAAAATATTGACCGTTGCTTAGTGTGATGCGCGCGTGACGCCGCGAGACTTTGGCTTCGGGATCGTCTGTGTCTAGATCCACATCGGGGAAGATTCCGCCATCGGCGTCCCAACGCCCGATCTGGGCCTCAACGTCACTCAGCATGAACTGCTTTCCGGTCGATCGTCCTTTTTCAATAACGAGCCGGGCGTGCGGTTTGGGAGCCGAGTGCAACGCCGAAAAACTCAGGCCGGCGGAAACCCGGCCGGCGAACTCCGGATGCGGGTTCGGCGATGGAGCGTGATTGCCGTTCCCTCCCGGCACGGGCCTCTTCTGAACGGGGTTCGGGCGCCCGTTGGGTCTCAGAGGCGCGCCACATTCATCGCAGTACTGCGAGCCATCGAGATTTTCTGTTTTGCACCTGTCGCACGTAATCATCGGCGTCACAAAAAAGCAAGTCATTTTAGCGCGAAACTGATCAGCCACCAAGGGGCACAAAAATGTCCTTGGAGTGCGGCGGCCTGCGCCGCTTTGTTCCGATCTTGCGTATTCGAGGCCAACGCGGCGCCCGGCCGCCGCACTCCAAGGAGGTTTTGTGTGTCTAAGCACTGTTAATAAACCAAAGTGTGCATCGTTCTCGAATAGTGGCTCCCTGGCAAGTTGCTCTTAAATGAAACAGTTTGGTAACTTTCCACGTAGAAGCTACTTCTCAAGAAAGTTAAGGCCCCCGGGAGAAAGAATTAAAGATGGCAGTTAGTCGCAAAAAGAAGATCATTATCGGCGTAGTTGTGGTGGCAGTTCTGGCTATCGTGGTAGTCGTCAGCGTGATTGCAACCCGCAAGGAAGAACCTGAAGTAATCACCGTAAAGCTTAATGTCAGACCAGAACTGAAGCAGACCGTAACCGCGTCCGGCGAAGTGCGCCCGATCCGCTATATCAAGCTGACCAGCGAGGTACCGGGCCGCATCGAGGAGATCTACGTCACCGCCGGCGACCAGGTTACCAAGGGTAAGCCACTCGTTCGCGTCGATCCGACGCAATTGCAATCGAACCAGGAAGCGCAATGGGCAGCCACACAGGCCTCAATCAATGACGTGCAAAATGCGCGTAACGCCGTCAACTCAGCGCAACAGTCGCTGGTCGTCGCGGAAGCATCGGTTGCTGCCGCGAGACAGCAAGTCGTCGCGATGCAGACAAACGTCGATCGCGCTCAGGTTGAACTCAACACGGCCCAACGCGAACTCAAGCGCTACACGGATTTGATCGAAGCCGGTGTTTCATCCCGCTTTGAATACGACACCGCCCGCGATCGCTACGAAACCGCCAAGATTGCTTTGGAAACAGCCAGAGCAAATCTCGAGGCCCAGAAGATCGCGGTGAAGGAAGCGACGGAACGCGCGAATCAACAGCGAATCGCAGTGAAGGAAGCGCAAACGAGCATCAAGTCGTCCGAAATGCGCGCGAGCCAGCAGCAAGCCATGCTGCGAGGCCAGCAGAGTCAACGTTCAAAGGCAACGCAGTTGTCTCCTTTGAACGGTGTAGTTGCTGACATTCCCACGCGCGTCGGTGAGTTTGCTGTCGCTGGTCTCTCGACCACGCCGTTGATGACTATCGCGGACATGTCGCAGATCAACGTCGAAGTGAACGTCGACGAAACGGAAATCAACAACGTGAAAGTGGGCCAGGAAGCAAAGGTCAAAGTCGACGCCCTTGGCGACAAGGAGATCAAGGCAGTCGTCACGCAAAAGAATCCGCTGGCGATCTCGAAGTCTGACGTGACGGGCGGTTTGTCTAATCGCGTCAACGTTCAGGAAGCGAAAGAATTCAAAGTCACACTCGCACTGAGGGAGTTGCCGGAAGAAATTCAGACCGCGCTTCGTCCGGGAATGAGTTCGACCGCCACTATCACCACTGACACGAAGAACAACGTTCTTGCGGTGCCACTCGAATCGATCGTGGAGAAGGCGCCGACTCCGGCAGCTTCGCCTGTCGCCGGTAGTGTTCCGGCCGCGTCACCCGGCGGCGAGAAGCCGAAAGCGCAAAAGGGCGTTTACCTGCTCGAGGGTAACAAGGTAAGGTTCATCGAAGTGACCACCGGAATTACCGGTGAAGCCGACATCGAGGTCACCAGCGGCGTTAAGCCAGACATGGAGATCGTGCGTGGACCGAGTCGCGTTTTGAAGACGCTCAAGGATGGAATGACGGTCAAACGTCAAACCAAGAAACCAGGCAACGCAAATGGAAACGAAGGGAGCTAGATGAGCGACGCGACTCTTACGCTTACTCCACCAGAGCACGCAGAGAACGAGATCAAACCGCGTCTCGAGATCGACGGGCATGACCCGTCGATGCTCATCTCGATGCGAAACATCTGGAAGACGTACCAGATGGGAACCGAGTCGGTACATGCTCTGCACGGAGTGTCGTTTGATATCCCTCGCGGCGAGTACATCGCGATCATTGGTCCATCGGGTTCAGGCAAGTCGACGTTGATGAATTTGATCGGGTGCCTTGATACTCCGACGCAGGGTGAATACTGGCTCAACGGTAAGAACGTCTCCGAGATGGACGACGACGAGCTCGCACGCATACGAAACCAGGAAGTCGGCTTCGTTTTCCAAACGTTCAATCTACTCGCGAGGGCCACTGCGCTTCACAACGTCGAACTGCCGCTGATCTACGGTGGAGTCGGTGCATCGCAACGTCACGAGATGGCGAAGAAAGCGCTCAACGCAGTCGATTTAGCTGACCGTATAACACACAAACCCAACGAACTCTCGGGCGGCCAGCGCCAGCGCGTCGCGATTGCTCGCGCGCTGGTGAACCATCCGTCGATTCTGCTGGCCGACGAACCAACGGGCGCGCTCGACTCGCACACCAGCATGGAGATCATGGATCTCTTCGAACGCCTCCACTCCGAAGGCAACACGATCATCGTCGTCACGCACGAGCATGACATCGCCGACCGTGCTCATCGCGTTATCTCGATTCGCGACGGTCAAATCGAAAAAGACGAAAGAATCAAATGAGCCACCAAAAGGCACAAAATGCGCAAAGATTCTGTTTTGTGCTTTTTGTGCATCTTGAGGCAAAGCTTTGCGTTACTCGTTTCGTCTGACCGCGATCTGGGAAGCTTTTCGTGTTGCCACCGCAAGTCTGCGTGCAAATAAACTGCGTACAGCTTTGACGTTGATCGGTATTGTCGTCGGCGTTACCGCAGTCATTGCCGTAGTCACGATCATCAAAGGTCTCGATCAAACAGTCGCCCAAACTTTCTCTTCGCAGGGTTCAACTGTCTTCTCCATCTCGAAGAACCCGCAAATCATCAAATCGCGCGAGGAGTTCATAAAAGCAAACCGGCGCAAAGACGTAACGCATGAGGATGCGGAAGCGATCGCGCGTCTGTGTCCGGCGTGTTGGAGAGTCGGCATCGCGGCCAATGCCGTCGAGACGGTCAAGTATGCGGACCAGAAAGCGGAAAACGTTCGCATACGCGGTGTGGATCCGACCACGATGTTTGATATCGATGGCGTGACGATCGATGTTGGACGTATCTGGAGCGACACTGAAGGCGCTTCAGGGCGTGACATCTGCGTGATCGGCGCCGATATGCTGAAGAACCTTTTTTCGGACGCACCTTCTGACAGAGCTGTTGGTCAGGAGATACGGATCGATGGGCGGCCTTATCTCGTTTTGGGCGTGCTCGAACCTTTGGGATCGATCTTCGGCTTCTCGCGCGATAACGTGGTCTACATTCCGTATTCGACTTATCAAAAGGCATACGGTGGCAGGCGCTCCCTGGTTGTATTTATTCAGGTTCCTGATGCGGGGCAACTTGAAATAGCCGAGGACCAGGTAAGGACCATAATGCGCAACCGTCGTGGTCATGCGACGGATGAGGACGAAGGCTTCGCACTCGAAACGCAGGATGTCTTTCTCAATCTTTACGGCTCCGCAACATCGAATATTTACCTCGTCACGATCGGGGTCGCTGCCGTATCACTGCTGGTCGGTGGGATCGTGGTGATGAATATCATGCTGGTATCAGTCACGGAACGGACCAAGGAAATTGGCATCCGCAAAGCAGTTGGCGCGCGCCGTAAAGACATCCTGACGCAGTTTTTGATCGAAGCCGTGGGTGTGACTGCGATTGGCGGCGCGATCGGAGTCGGAACGGGATTTGGGTTGGCTTATGTAATCTCCGCGTTGATCGGATTTCCTTTGCTGATCAGCGTGACGTCGGCAGTATTGGGTGTTGCGTGTTCGTCGATAGTGGGAATCGCGAGTGGAATGTGGCCCGCGTGGCGCGCAGCGAAGCTGGATCCGATTGAGGCTTTAAGAGCTGAATAGCGTCCTATTGGTCCTATAGGACCTATATTGTTTTTATGAGATTCGACGACATCAAAGAATCCGCGCTAATGGCATTCGACACGTTGCGTGCAAACAAGCTGCGCTCGGCGTTGACGATTCTCGGTGTCAGCGTGGGTGTTGTCACTATCATCTTCATGGTGTCCATCATCCAGGGACTCAACAAGGCATTCGCGGATCAGATTGAATCGCTCGGGTCCAACACCATCTTCGTCTCAAAGTTTGAACCGAGTTTCGGACGCCCGCCTGGTCCGGAAGAGATTCACCGCAAAGATCTCACGATGGACGATGCTGAGGCGCTGCGAAATGAAGCCCCTTCCATCGCCGGAGTCTCGCCGATCTATCGCATGTTAGCCGCCACGGTTAGATACCAGGAAAAACAGACCGACACGCCGATTCTCTTCGGCGTCACACCCTATTACGAGTTTGTTCAATCGCAGTACGTCGCCGGCGGCCGCTTCATAAGCGACGTCGACATGCAGGACCGATCGAACGTCGTGATCATCGGCGTCGATGTTAAGCAGGCGCTGTTTCCCTACGAAGACGCGGTTGACAAGGAAGTCAGAATCAACGGCAATCCGTTTCGAGTTATCGGCGTGATGGAGCCGCTCGGAAATTTCTTTGGCCAGTCGCGCGACAACTCGATCTTTATTCCCATTACGACTTTCCACAAGTATTATCCCGACCAACCATTTCCGGAAGTTGTTTTCTTCGTTATCGTGCGGCCGGTTTCACGCGCATTCGTGAAATCTGCGATGGATGAGATCACTGACATCCTGCGGCGCAGGCGTCGACTTGCCCCTGGCGACCGCAACAACTTTGGGATCTCGTCACAGGATTCGCTGTTGGACGTTTACAATCAGCTTACCGGGGCCACTGCGCTGGTCTTGACGTCGATCTCTTTTGTCGCGTTGATGATTGGAGGCATTGGCGTGATGAACATCATGCTGGTCTCGGTTACGGAGCGCACGAAAGAGATCGGGGTTCGCAAAGCTGTCGGTGCGACTAAACTGAATATCCTCTCGCAATTTCTGATTGAGGCGGTTGTGCTGACTGCAATTGGCGGCTTTGCAGGGCTGGTTGTCGGCGAGATCGCGAGTTTGCTGATGAACAAGTACTCACCCCTGCCGGCCTATGTGCCGTTGTGGGCCATCGGCGTGGGAGTCGGGATCTCGGCGTCAGTGGGGATAATCTTCGGACTCTGGCCCGCCTGGAAAGCTGCACGCCTTAACCCAATTGACGCTCTACGTTGGGAGTGAAGCTTTACCGCTTTTTGTGCTTCTGGGTGGCTCATAGCATAATGCAACCATACTAGAGGCTATCCCGTACTAACGCCGTGAAATTTATTGAAACCCTGAAACTTGCGCTCGCCGCGATCTGGGCGCACAAACTGCGCTCCGCACTGACGCTGCTCGGCATGATTGTCGGCGTCACTGCTTTCGTCGTGGTCGTCTCGCTTATCGAGGGTTTCAATCGTTACGTTGACGAAAAAATCGCGGGCATCGGCGCCAAATCATTTACGGTCCAACGCTTCAATCCACTCGAAGACTTCAAAGACACTGACACGATCGCCGCGGCCCAACGACGCAACAAAGAACTAACCCTCGACGATTATGAATACCTGAAAGCGCGGGCTACGTTGATCGGCAGGATCGGCGCAAAGGCCAGGGGTACTCCGTCTGAAGTTAAACGCGGCGATGAGGTACTCGAAGACGTATTCGTTTCAGGCGCGACTGCCAACTGCGTGGACATCGAAAACCGCGACGTTGCCGAAGGGCGTTTTATCGCCGAACCTGAAAACGAGGGCGCCGCGCGCGTCGCTTACATCGGCGCCGATGTAGCAAACAAACTCTTCCCCGCCGGCAATGCAGTGGGCCAGGAAATCAGCGTGCGCGGATTGCCCTATCGAGTAATCGGCGTCGAAGTTGCCAGGGGAACAGTCTTCGGTATTCCTCAAGACACTTTTATCATCCTGCCGTTGAAGACTTACGCGACAAACTACGGCTCATTGATTCGACAACGATCGCTTTACTTCGTCGCGACTTCGAGAACCGATGAATACTTTAACGATGCTGTCGAGGAAGCACGGTTCTTGATGCGCGTGAGACGTAAACTCGGACCAAGCGAAAAAGATAACTTCGGCATTGTCACGCCTGACGCTATCACGGGCCTGCGCGATCGATTGTTTGGCACCATCTTCATCGTCGCGATCGCCGTGCCCGGTATCGCTCTGATAGTCGGCGCGATCGTCATCATGAACATCATGCTGGTGTCCGTCACGGAACGCACCAAGGAGATTGGAATCAGAAAATCTCTGGGCGCGCGACAGATGGACATACTGAAGCAATTTCTAGTGGAGGCAGTGACACTGGCGATCATCGGCGGCGCAGTCGGAATTTTCCTCGCGTGGATTGTGGGGGCTATTGTGAGCGCCTGGATCTTTCCAACTTACTTATCTTTCTTAGCGATTTTAGGAGCGCTCGCGGCTTCGGGCGGCGCCGGCGTTGCTTCAGGCATCTTTCCTGCATGGAAAGCAGCAAGGCTCGATCCGATTGAAGCGTTGAGGGCTGATTAAGAATAGGTCCTATTAAGAAAAGATTATGCGCATTCTACGAAGCGACATTTACGAAAACCTCAAGATGGCCCTGGCAACCTTGCGCGGCAACAAGCTGCGCTCGTTCCTGACGGTCTTTGGCGTAGTCATCGGCATTATCACGGTGATGCTGATCGCGTCGATCATCAGCGGCATCGACGTGTCGGTGAAACGAGAAGTCGAATCGTTCGGCACTCGTTCCATCTACATCAGCAAATACAACCCGGGCATTCACATCGGACGCATGTCGCGCGAAGAAAGAATGCGCAAAGAGTTGACCTACGACGATGCCATTGCACTCCAATCGCTGCCCGCAGTGGAACTGTCAGTCCCCTTCCTCGATATCACCAATAACTGGTTCGGCGGCAAACTGATGGTTTCCGGAGGCGGAAAGACGTCGGCGCAAGTTGCGCTTCAGGGCACACTTCCCGAGTTTGAAAAAGCCGGGACGCAGATAATTTCAGAAGGCCGCTTTTTTACTCAAACTGAGAACGATACGAATCAGGAAGTTTGCGTAGTTGGATCGAAAGTCGCCGACGACTTTTTCAAACTGGGTTCGCCGGTGGGCCAAACGATCAAGATCGGAACGCAGGAGTTTCGTGTTGTCGGAGTGCTCGAGAAACGAGAACAGTTTCTCATCGGCGGCGGGAGTGACGATCAGAACAACGTGATCTACGTACCTTTCACTGTGGCCCAGAAACTGAAACCAAACGCCGACGACATCTACATTCTCGCCGTGGCGCGTGCGGGCCTGATGGAAGAGGCAAAGGACCAGGTGCGCGATTTACTGCGCGTGCGGCGGCAGGTGCCTTTCGCTGCTAACGACAACTTCGGAATGGAGACATCGGAAAGTATTCTCGATAATTTCCGGTCAATCACCGGCGGTTTGGCGATCGCGATGGTAGTAATCTCTTCGGTTGGTCTGATGGTTGGTGGAATCGGCGTAATGAACATCATGCTGGTGTCGGTAACTGAGCGCACGCGCGAAATCGGTGTGCGCAAAGCCATCGGCGCTAAACGCAGCGACATCATGTGGCAGTTTTTGATTGAAGCCGCAACACTTACCGGTCTCGGCGGAATCGTGGGCCTATCGATCGGCTGGGGCTTGACCTTGTTACTGCGTCTGCTGCTCCCGTCTTACGTGCCGCTCTGGGCGCCCATCGGTGGTTTGATCGCCAGCGTCGGCATCGGCCTAATCTTCGGACTCTGGCCGGCATGGAAAGCCGCCCGCCTCGATCCCATCGAGTCGCTGCGCTACGAGTAAGTCAAGCCACAGATGAACACGGAAAAAAGCAGGGATCAGATCATATTCTGATTGATCCGTGTGTTAATCCGTGAAATCCGTGGTTAAGAGATGAAGCTTGGGAACAATGCTGTAAAGATTGTGGCCAGGATAAGTACCAGGACCCACAAAGTGATCGCGACACCCCAACCAGCGCCTTTACTCGCCTTCGTCGCGCCGTAGTGCAATCCCTTCGCACGCAACCAAAGCCCATAAAACGACGTGAGACCGATGAAGCTTGCGATCACGAACAAGACGGGGTGATTTGCAGGCGAGAACAAGATACCGAGATTGTCCTGTAACGTCGTTTCCTGGTTGAGAATCGGATGCAGGTCTTCCGGCGCTTTGAGATAGAGGATTGCCAGGCCAAGAAGTTTTTGAATTGCTACCACCGGCAACAACGAATAAACCGTGACGGCGAGCGCTTGCCAGAAATTTATTCTGCCACCAAAGGCGAGAATCCCGAGCAGCGAGAGTGCCGCCAAAATCGTGCTGACCACGAAAAGACCAACAAATGCTCTGGCAACTGAGCCGACGCGTTCGACCGGATTTTTCAGCGATTGTAACTGAGTGGTTTTCATCGCCTCCAATCGCTCTGGCGGCGGCGCGAACGGCGGCCCCATCTCGGCAACCTTTTCCACTGTGTGCTCGACAATTCGCTCGGGCGTGATCCTTTGCACAAATGAAAACGAATAGATCGCGGTGAGCAGGCCGATAATGACAAATGCTCCGGCCCAGTGCGGGTGCTCGCGTAGATTGCGGAAGACACGCGCAGGCTCGTAGAACACGCCAGTTACCTTTTCAACCAGCGAAAGAGGCTGCTCCTTCTCCGCAATCATTGGCAGCCGAATAAAGCTCAGCGCAAATAACAAAACGCCGGCAAAAGCGAGAGCGGCTCCGGTTCCCAATCCTCCGGCAATGAACTTCGCAATACCGCCAATAAGTACGATCACTCCCAGCCCAAACAATCCGATTGCGATGGGCCGTAGTTTGATAGGTCGTGGCGCGCGCGGGGCGGACTCTGCACTCATCGTTTCAGTCTCCTTGGGGAAGTTGTATAGGCTGATACGGAGTCGCGCCACGAAGGTTTCACGTTTGGGCCACAAAAAGTCCCCAAAGGCACATAAACAGATCAGGGTTCAGCTGGTGCTTTTTGTGCTTCTTCGTGGCCCCAACCAGGCACGCGGATACACGCGACGTGGTGGCCGGGTGACACTTCGCGCAACTCCGGATCGATCTGCGCACAGTCTTCGATGGCGATCGGACAACGCGTCCTGAAGCGACAGCCTGAGGGAGGATTGATCGGTGTCGGAACGTCGCCCTGAAGGATGATTCGCTTTCGCTTCTGCTTAGGATCGGGAATCGGAATAGCAGACAGCAACGCCTGCGTGTAAGGATGTAGGGGTTGCGCATACAACTCCGCTGCACCTGCGATCTCCACAATCCTTCCGAGGTACATTACCGCGACGCGCGTGGAGATGTGTTCCACCACCGCGAGCCCGTGAGAGATAAACAAGTAAGTAAGCTTGAACTCTTCCTGAAGCTCCTGCAAAAGATTGACGACCTGCGCCTGCACGGAAACGTCCAGTGCTGAAACAGGCTCATCGGCAACAATCAATTTCGGATTCAGCGCCAGACTTCGCGCGACACCGATGCGCTGGCGTTGACCACCTGAAAACTCGTGCGCGTAGCGATTCATGTAATCAGGATCGAGTCCAACGCGCCGCAAGAGTTGCGCGACCCGATCGCGACGCTCGCTCTTCGTGCCCTGGTTATGAATGACGAGCGGTTCGCCAACTATGTCGCCAACCTTCATGCGCGGGTTGAGTGAAGCGTAAGGATCCTGAAAAATTATCTGCATCTCGCGCCGGATCTCGCGCAGTTGTTTCTTGTTGAGCGAGAGTATGTCGCGACCCTGAAAGTAGATCTCTCCGGCCGTGGGTTCGATCAAACGGAGCAGACAACGTCCCACCGTCGATTTGCCGCAGCCGGATTCCCCAACCAGACCCAACGTCTCGCCGGCAAATATTTCAAACGACACACCATCGACGGCACGCACCACGTCGTCTGAGCCCTCGACTGGAAAATGTTTTACGAGGCCGCGAACGCTGACCAGCGTGTCGCTCAGATTTGCAGGTAGAGATGGCTGAGGTTGATTGTTTATTTCAACTTGGGCACTCATGAATTCCTTCGCGGTCAGCCGTCACTGCGGCAGCAAGATCGTAAAGCACGCAGCGTACTTGAACACTGCCTTCGAGCTGGTAAAGCGGAATATGACCTTCAGTGCAACGCGGCATGCGGTGCGGACAACGCGGGGCGAAGTGACAGCCCGGCGGTAAGTCAGTAGGTTTCGGCACGACGCCTTCGATCGTTTCAAGTCGTTCCTTTTGCACTATCTGCGTGCTCGTGAGTTTTGGAACCGAACGCAGCAAACCTTCGGTGTAAGGATGCCTGGGCCGTGCAAACACCTCGTCCACTGGCGACTCTTCCACTATTCGTCCCGTGTACATCACTGCGACGCGATCGGCGACTTCGGCGACAACACCGAGATCGTGAGTGATTAAAAGCACCGCAAGGTCTCGCTGTTTCCTCAGGTCGTCGAGCAACTCGAGGATCTGCGCCTGAATCGTCACGTCGAGAGCGGTTGTGGGTTCGTCGGCGATCAGCAGTTTTGGATTACAGGCGAGCGCCATCGCGATCATTACCCGTTGTCGCATGCCGCCGGAGAGTTGATGCGGGTAATCGTTGACGCGGCGCGCGGGATCCGGAATCGCGACTTCACGCATCGCATCAATCGTGGCCTGGCGAGCCTGGTTGCGCGACATCTTGCGGTGAAGTCGCAGCGCCTCGGCAATCTGTTCGCCCACTGTGAAAACAGGATTGAGCGACGTCATCGGATCCTGAAAGATCATGGCGATGTCGTCGCCGCGCATCTCGCGCATCTCTGCGTCAGAGAGTTTCAGCAGGTCTTTGCCGTCGAAGAGTATTTCGCCGCTGACAATCTTCCCCGGCGGCGCCACAAGACGCATCACAGAGAGCGCAGTGATCGACTTCCCACAACCCGACTCACCAACCAGTCCCAGCAGCTCTCCGCGATCGAGATGGAAATTGACTCCATCCACCGCGCGCACGAGCCCCGCGCGCGTGGGGAAGTGTGTCTGGAGATTTCTGACTTCGAGCAGGTGGGCCATCACTACGGAATGAAGTTATACTCAAGCTGCATCCACATCGAGACGGGCTTTACGTCGGCTTCTCTTCCAGTGAATACCCTTTCATCCGGATTGTCGGGAACCTCAACTCCGGCTCTCTTTTTGCCGAACGAGATGGAGGAAAAGAATTCTCTCACTGCGTCATCTACTGCGACTTTGCCGCTTGCGGTAAATCGGTAAAGGCGGCCCTCCGTAGTAAAAAACTGCACTGTGGCAGGCGAACTTTTATCTGGAGATGAGTACTGTTTACCGACAAACTCGTTAACATTGAGATTGCTTTCCGTTGCGAGGTCGTATCCGGAGTTTGCATTTTGTTCGGCGATAAACTCCGGCAACGACTGCCTTGGCTCGGGGTTCTTAAAAATAGTAATGCTATAAATCACCCCATCCGCGGAAGCCTTTAGCTCACGTTCCACTCGATCTTTGCCAACTCGCGCTTGAAATGTTTTCCGTGTTGTCATCGTGGGAAAGGTCGGTAGAGCGACTGAAAACTCTTCACCCTTAATCGTAAAACTCCGCCACAGGAGACGAGACTGTTTACCTGGCCGCACGCCCGGACCGATGCCGCGTTCAATGCGTCTCTCCTGGCTCATGGCGCCAGTCGGCATCAGGATTAGCATATACAGCAATAAAAGGAGTCGCTTCGTGTCTACAGTCGTAGTTTATCCATCCTCTCCTTTCATAATGACCATCTTCGGCCGGGTAGCGCAACGGTATCGCGCCCTTCTCCTTCACAAGAACCAGACGATGCTGTCGCCCTCCCGATCTAGCCAGGCGGCATTTGTCACTGTTTCAAAGCCAATTCCGAATATCCGTCAAAAAGCATCCGAACCCACTAGGGAACAGTTGACTCAATTGATCCATATTGTGGGCCAGACGCCGTGCCGCCTCAACTGCGGCTGTAGTTTCGGCTTGAAGACTTGGCTGATCCGATCCATAGACATCTACTTTCAAGGACCGCTTGCTGTAATTGATCCTTTCTCCTGATAGTTTGCCTGTCCATCTAGCTTCATTTACGTGCAGATCCAAACCGCAGCGATACCAGGCCTCTATAGACGGGACTGCTAGCCCGACAGCTGTTCTAAGGGAAGCACGATTTGGAACGGGTGAAACTCTTAGCAATGAGTTCCCTAAACAATTGCGCAGCAAACAGAGGCGACACTCTGAGTCACAATTTTCATTTGCCGGCTGGTCAAGTAAATGAACCGGAGAGCTATCAGAATCCACAACAACCGCGACACCCTCTGCATCCGTGTGATAATGCAAGGCCTTTGCAATGCTAGGCAGAAGATTCAGGACTTGTGGCCAGCCGCCGGGACGCAAACGTGAAGCAGACACCAGTTCCGTTTCATGTCCGATTATTGCGTCCACCAAAATTTTTATCGCAGCTTCATCGGCTGGCGATTCGCTCACAACAGCTATCTTCATGGAGTTGCTGGAACTCCGCCGAGAATACCACTGAACCAAATATCTCCAAGCGGTGCGCCTTCCAAGATCTCGTTAAGATGAGGCTTCTCGGATAAGCGCTCAAAGTGTACACCTTGCTTATCCTTGTGCGCGATCACGATCTGCTCTGGATGTTCCTTGTATAGGTCAAGCAGGTATGGTGAATGCGTAGTTGCAATCACCTGCACGGGTTCCCGCTTCTCACCATAATTCTCAGGAAAGGCGAGCCGATACATCGCATCACGAATATCCATTAGCAACCGCGGATGAATCCCTCGATCCGGCTCTTCGAAACACACAATAGATGGAGGATTCGGCAAGTAAGCTAGAGTCAAAAATGCCAGCGCAAAAAGAACTCCCTGAGAGAGTTCGGAAGCCCTTAGGCGATGATGACCTATTGCCATACGAACAAGAAAACTCTTCCTACCCTTTGTCGGCGTCTCGAACAGAATTCGGTCAAATTCCGGCAGCCAACGATTGAATTCTCTATTGAGCTCCTCAAACCTTTCTGGGTGGCTGTCTCTCAACGCGTCCAGAACCGCCGCAAGATTCGAGCCATCCTCTCCTAATTGTGGATTGGGCGTGGTCTCAACCGCAGCTGCTATTGCTTTTGCATCAAAGGAAAAGACCCGGAAACTACTCAAATAGTCTCGAAGTTTACCTGCATAAAAGGGAGGAGTATCCGTGTTTAGTTCCTCTCGCACGGTGAAACTACTGGAACTTCTAAGCTCTCCTCCAGTGGTAAATTCTTGACCATCCTCAACCCATGTGACGCGCACTGCTACGACTTCGGATCTCTCTAACCCAACGGTAAGCCATTCCTGAAAGCTGAAACTACTTCTACCTAAGACAAAACTAAAGGCTTGCATTGCAGTACTCTTTCCGCTCCCGTTTGGACCAACTAAGAGAGTAAAACGTTCTAACGGAAGAGTAGCACTTCGCAATGCTCGAAAGTTTTGGAAGTGTACTGACTTAATCATCTGAACCTCCAGAGGTAATTCGGTTCAAAGTATACTGCCTAAGCAATAAAGGTGAGGTGGAACAGGAGCTAGAACCAGTTCACAGCCCTAGTTTGTCCATCCTTGCATTCTCATAATCGCCGTCTTCGGCTGGATAACGCAACGACTTCGATATCGTGCCGTTCTCCTTCGCCAGCGACCAGACGATGCTTTGACCTGCCGGAAGGACTTTCGGGTTGGCGAAAAACACCGGATCGGTGAATGCTTCAACAACATCAATCGGCTGCCAGCCTTTTGCTTTGTACATCGAGATCAAGTCGGAGAGGAAGAGGCCGTTCAGGAGATTGAAGTGGACCAGCACCGTGTGCTTCACCGCCCGGCCGACTACGCGTCGCGCAAGTTGATCGTAATACTCAGAACGCGCCCACATGTGCTCCAGATAAAAATCGCGATACGGTTTTACGTCTGCGTTAGGATCCTTCTTCAAGCGCGCGGTCAGCCGCTGGTCGATGGCCCAGTCTGAATTGTCGATCGTGACGTGGCCGTTGCGATAGCCCTGCTTCGCGAAAAACGCTCTCATCGCATCGCGCTTTACGGCAGTGTCGCCTTCCCTCAGCATTGGGAAACGGAAATACTTTCGAAATCGCGGAAACTCTTTTAGCAAGGCTTCGGCTCGGAGAATGTCCTGTTGATACTCCTCGATAGTGGCTTGAGGAGCATTGTAGTTGCGATGTGAATAGGTGTGGTTGCCGATCAAGTGCCCGGCCTTGTCCCACGCGGACAGGAGTTGCTTGCCTTCGTCGCTGTCGATGTTGCGCCCGATGACGAATAGTGCTGCTTTGATTGAATTGGCCTGGAGTGTGTCGAGAATCGACTGGTT
>JAICGZ010000065.1 GCA_025922875.1 Pyrinomonadaceae bacterium | reverse complement strand
TCGAGTAGCAAAGCGCGGACGGCCATCCACCACTATCGTTTTCAGTCCCAGGTCGTGGGCCAGATTTATTAATGACATGGCGACATGCCCGGCGCCAAAGACGATCAAGGTCGGAGGTGGTCCATGTACCTCGAAGAACACAGGTGACGATCCGAGGGTAACGGTGCGCGACGTACGCCGTCGCACAAGATCGAGCGCGACGGTTTGTGCTTCGCGATCGAGCTCCGCAGTGCCCAGTGTTCCTGACGTCTCGCCACTCTCGACTATCAGCAGTTTCAGCGAACTATCTTTCAAAGAAGTCGCCAGCACTGCGCATTTGCCCTGGTCCACTGACTCACGCACGGTTCGATAAAGATCGAGCAGGTTACCCTCCGGACTCGAGAGATCTACGGGCTCGATTAACACATCAAGATCACCGGCACATGAGAACCCAATCTCCCAGGCATCTTCATTCGCCAGTCTCATCTCCACCAGGCGTGGTCTAAAAGAGGAAAGGGCTTGCTCCGATTCGGCGATTACACGTGCATCGACGCAGCCGCCAATCGTCACCGAACCAAGGATGCGGCCTTCTTCGCCGACCCACATCTTTGCGCCTTCGCGCTTGGGGCTGGTGCCGCGAGTTGCGACAAGTGTCGCCATGACCACTCGCTTCTCAGCGCGCGCAAGTTTCTCGAGATCGTCAAAGAGTTCGTCCATGGTCTTACAGCACGAGATGCGGTTCGAGAGCGCGCAAGCTGGCTAGATCATGCGCGGGCGCAAACACGTCGATGAGCGGCAGAGCCGCCTGCATTCCGCGCGTCGCTGGTTGATAAGTCGTGTTACCGAGGAGCGGATTCAACCAGATCAACCTGCCGGCACGGGCTTTCAATAACGAAAGAGCAGCGGCGAGTTGTTCCGGTTCGCCTGTGTCCCACCCATCACTCAGAATGATCACGATGGTGCGTTTATCGATGCGCCGGAGCCACTGAGCGTTAAAGGCAGCGAGACTCGCGCCGATACGCGTGCCACCCGACCAGCCGTGAATGCTCGCTGACAGACGATCGAGAGCGCGTTGGTAAGTCTTGTTTTTTAACTCGCCGGTTATGCGCGACAGCGAGGTGGCGAAGACAAACGATTCGACACGCGCGAAACTGTTTTGGAGTCCATAGACGAATTGCAATAGCAGACGGCTGTAGAGATCCATCGATCCTGAAACGTCGCAGATTACAAACAGCCTGGTTCGCTTCGGCCGCCGTTGTTTGTAAGCAAGATCGATCAGCTCGCCGCCCGTTTTGAGAGACAGGCGTAGCGAACGTCGCAGGTTCACTTTATGTCCGCGCCGTACCGGGCGCCAACGACGGCTGGGCTTACTAGCTAATCGCTTTACGACACGCCGCGCGAGCCGCGAAATTTCCTCCAGCTCCTCGTTGGTGAACGCGCTGAAATCTTTTTCAGCACCTGACTCGGTGTCGCTGGCGCCCGGCACGTTGATGGGCTTTCCATCCGCGCGAAGTGAATTGGCCCAGTGCTCGAGGAAGAAGGCGAGTCCTTTCGCTCCTTTGGCCGGCGCGTTCCTGGTAATGACATCTCGCTCGACCAACTTTCGTGGCGACTGACTCCAAAACTCGTCGAATAACTCTGCAAAGGCAGGAAAGTCGTCAACGCTCGTAGCAAGAACGCTGCGCAGACTAAGAAAAACCTCGTCGCGATCGCTCGTGTCGATTACCTGAAACACCGTAGCCGCAGTAATTACTTCCGCGGGCGTCACGTGGATACCGCTTTCTCTCAATGCGCGACAAAATCTGACAAGCTCTTCAATCTGTATCATCCGCGTCAATCCGTTGCCTGAGTTCAGAGTTCAGCCATTGGCTGCTGTTTTGAAGCGCAAGCTAAAGCTTGAACTGGCATTTCCCGAAAAGTACCTCTACTGAGAAGATCTCGCGCAAAGGCGCAAAGCGCTACCGCGTTTCTATGGGCTTTTCTTTGCGCCTTTGCGCCTTTGCGCGAGATCTATTCTTCGTCCATCGAAGCGTTTGGTTACTTTTTGTTGCAAAGCAGCTTGAACTCTAAACTGCAATCACTACCCTTCAAAACGCCCGACATCGAGCTCCGCGCGGAAAGACGCAATGTCAGCTTCATCTTTCAGGAAACAACCAATCGTCTCCGCGATGATCTCGCTATTCAACTCTGTTGCCTGCAAAGCAACCAGCGCGTTGGCCCAGTCGAGCGTTTCGGCAACGCCGGGTATCTTTGACAAGCTCATCGTTCTGGTGGCCTGCATTACGCTCGTCACTCGCGCTGCAAGACCGGCTTCGATCGCCGGTACCCTGGCCCGGACGATCTCGAGTTCCTTTTCCGCTGAGGGATAGTCAATCCAGTGATAAAGACAACGTCGCCTGAGCGCATCGGACAGATCGCGTGAACGATTGGAAGTTAATACGACGTGTGGTCTGTGCGTCGCTTTGATAGTGCCGATCTCGGGAATCGTCACCTGAAAATCAGAGAGCACTTCGAGCAGGAACGCTTCAAACTCTTCATCGCTGCGATCGATCTCGTCAATCAAAAGCACCGGGGCGCGCTCATGTTCGGTGATCGCCTGCAGCAGGGGCCGTTTGAGCAGAAAACTCTCACTGAAGATCGCCGCTTCTTTCTCGGCTTCTGACGCAGGAGACGACTCCTCGAGTTTCAAATGCAGTAACTGTTTCGGATAGTTCCATTCGTACAGGGCAGTCGTGGTATCGAGACCTTCATAACACTGAAGGCGAATAAGTCTGGCGCCGAGCGCGTTCGCCAGGGCTTTCGCAATCTCTGTCTTTCCCACACCAGCGGGTCCCTCGATCAGCAGTGGCTTGCCCAGCGCCATTGACAAGTACAAGGCCGTAGCGACGGCAGCGTCGGCGATATAGATCTGTTCTTCCAGCAGCCGCTGGATCTGTTTGACTTCTTCTCTCAATTCGAGTTTCCAGTTGCGGTCAGCCGTTCAGCATCCGCGGGAGTGTTGATGTCGTCGGGGAAGGGGAGATTGAAATGAACTTCCTGGACCAACTCAGCATTCGCATCAACGAGCTTCCAGGCGGCCTTGTCGCCATGCAGGCGTTCCAGTTGATCAAACATCGATCGAGCGAAGATCATCGGATGACCTTTGCGACCCTGGTACGAGCAGAGCGCGATCGGAGCTTCGCCGCGACTCCACTCTGTCGCTAGTCTGTCGATGATCTCCGGCGCGATTCCCGGCTGATCGCCCAGGATGATCATGATCGCTTCCGAGTCGGGATTCAGCGCCGCCAGTCCCGCAAGATACGACGATGCACAACCTTCAGTGAAGGCCGGGTTCTCGACCACGCGCGCCGCGCCGAAATCGACGCGTGCGCGCACCTGATCCGCTGCGCGGCCAAGCACGACGACGATTTCATCAAGTCCGGTAGCGCGTTCGGCCTGGTCCACAACCCAGCCGAGCATCGTCGTGCCGCGAAAAGGCAGGAGTTGCTTAGGTGGTCCAAGACGCTGCGAAGCGCCGGCGCCGAGAATCAGTCCCGAGATGAACTTCTTCATTTGCCGATCTGTGTAATCTGCGTGATCTGTGGATGATCAAATGTCTCTTTACAGCGTAGACAGCAGAAATAGATCGTCTCGTCGCCCACTACTGAAGTATACCTGGCGTTCTCGACGTCTACTGTCATTCCGCAGATCGGATCGGTCGCAACGCTTCTCGGTAAAGGTTTTTCATCCGGCGTCGTTCTGCGCACGCGGACGATTTCCGCCGCGATACTCAGCGCGATTTCCGGTAACGTTTCGCCGAGTTCGACTCCGGCAGGACATTTGATCGCCGCGATGTTTTCATCTGTCGCGCCTTTGGCGCGTGCGTATTCAAAAAGCGCTCTCGATTTCTCTTCACTCGCAACCAGGCCCAGATATCTCGGCCTCGTACCAATGACAGCGAGCAAGCCTTCCTCATCGCCGTTACCCATGGTTGCGACCACAACAAAACTATCGTCGTTGATGTGAGTGCGGACCGAACTGAGATCGGTAAGCACTAAATCTGCATCCGGGAATGATTCACTGCTTGCTTGCGGATCAGCGGCGATGACTTTGAAATCGAGGAGTTGGCCCAACTGGCAGATGGTTTTGGCTACAGGCGAGCGACCGACAACCAGGAGTTGAGGTTTGGGCAAATAGGGTTCCAAATAGATCTCGAGTGAACCGCCGCCTTCGCAGGTCATCCGGTACGACTCGACTCCTTCCCAATCATCACGCGCCGCGTCGGGACTGATCGTGAGAAGCTTAGTGTTACCTGTTTGCAGTGCCTGCTTCGCTTCACGCAGAACGATCGGCTGCACGCAACCGCCGCCGATCCACCCGACTACTGTGCCGTCAGCTTTGATAATCGCTTTCGACCCAGGCTTGGCGGATTGCGGACTCTTGTAGGCGACGACGGTGGCAAGAACAAAAGGTTCTTCCCGGGCGCGCAAGTCATTACACTCGTCGTAAATGTTGGTAAACATCGCCAGCCACAAAAAGGCACAAAAAGCACAAACGGTGGTCTAATCTTTCACTCCAGCGTCGCGCAACAACTTCCAAACTTTCGCCGAAGTGATCGGAATATCGATGTGCCTGACACCAAGGTGCCAAAGCGCGTCGACAACCGCATTAACTATCGCAGCCGGCGCGCCTACCGTCGCCGACTCACCCACACCTTTAGCGCCAAGCGGGTGATGTGGCGAAGGCGTAACAGTATTCGCAGTTTCCCAATTCGGCGTTTCGACAGCCGTCGGCAGCAGGTAATTCATAAAGCTGCCTTGCAGAATGTTACCGCTTTCGTCGTACTGGATCTCCTCGTAAAGCGCCGGGCCGAGCCCCATCGTCAGTCCACCATGAATCTGACCCTGGACGATCATCGGATTGATGATGTTGCCGCAATCATCGATCGCGACAAAGCGTCGTATCTTGACCTCACCCGTACCCTTATCAATGTCCACGACGCAGATGTAACTGCCAAACGGATACGTCAGGTTTGGCGGGTCGTAGTAGTTGACTGCTTCGAGTCCCGCTTCCATGCCCGGCGGATGATTGGTGTAAGCGGCCAGCGAGATCTCCTGAATCGTCTTTGCGCGATCGGGCGAGCCTTTGACGAAGAACTTCCCGGTTTCCCATTCGAGATCGTCTTCGTGAGCCTCGAGCAGATAAGCGGCAATCTTGCGTGCCTTGTCTTTGATCTTTCTGCACGCGACTGCACACGCGGCGCCGGCAACCGGTGTGCTCCGGCTGGCATACGTTCCCAATCCGTAAGGCGCTGTGTCGGTATCGCCTTCTTCGACCAGGACGCTATCAACCGGGAAGCCGAGTTCTTCAGCGACGATCTGCGCGTAAGTGGTTTCGTGTCCCTGACCTTGTGACTTGGTGCCGAAGCGAGCGATTACCTTGCCGGTCGGGTGAACGCGAATCTCAGCACTGTCGAACATCTTGATTCCGAGGATGTCAAAATGTTTTGACGGACCGGCGCCGACAATCTCAGTGAAGCTGCTGATGCCGATTCCCATCAACTCGCCGCGCGCGCGTTTCTCCGCCTGTTCCTTTTTGAGTTCAGTGTAGCCGATCTTATCCATAGCCAGCTGTAGAGCAGCGGCGTAGTTGCCACTGTCGTATTCCCAGTCGAGCGCTGACTTATAAGGAAACTGCTCCGGCTTGATGAAATTCTTCATGCGAAACTCTGCCGGGTCCATTCCGATCTCATGGGCCATCAGATCCGCCATTCGTTCAATGGTGTGCACGGCTTCAGTGACGCGGAATGAGCAGCGATAAGCGATGCCGCCCGGAGGTTTGTTAGTGTAAACACCATCCACTTCGACGTGTGCTGCTTTCAAATCGTAAGAACCAGTGCAGACGTGAAACAGGCCCGCGGGGAACTTCGACGGATTCGCTGCGGCATCTGTGTAGCCGTGGTCTGCGATGGTTTTGATTCGCAGGGCAGTGAGTTGGCCGTCCTTCTTGCCGGCAAGTTCAGCAGTGATGTGGTAGTCGCGAGCAAAGGAGTCTGCCTGCAGATTCTCCATTCGATCCTCGATCCACTTGACCGGCTTACCTGTTAGCACTGAAGCCGCGACCGCAATCACGTAGCCGGGATACACCGGCACCTTGCCGCCGAATCCGCCGCCGATGTCAGGCGAGATGATCTGAATCTTCTCTTCTGAAAGGCCAACGTGTCCGGCGACGAGGGCAAAGACGGTGCGAATCGCGTGCGGCGCCTGAGTGGTCATCCAGACGGTTAACTTTCCGTTGACCTTGTCGAAATGAGCGACGCAGCCACACGTCTCGATCGATGAAACGTGGATACGCGGAATGTAGATGTCTTCTTTGACAGTGACTTCCGCCTCGCGGAACAGTTGATCGGTAGCGTCGCGATTGCCCCATTCCCAATGCCAGATGTGATTGTCCTTCTTGTCTTTCTTGTCAGTGCGTAACACCGGCGCGTCCGGCAGGAGTGCCTTTTTCGGATCGACGACTACGGGCAATGGATCGTAGTCGATTTCCACTGCTTCAACTCCGTCGGCCGCGATATAGCGATCAGTCGCCAGCACTGCCGCAACCTCCTGCGCCTGGTACATCACCTTGTCGACAGGCAGGACCATCTGCGTGTCAGACATGAGCGTCGGCATCCAGTGGAGATTGTATTTTTCGAGATCTTTTCCGGTGATGACAGCGAGCACGCCGGGAATGGCCGTCGCTTTGGAGATGTCGATATTGTTGATCGTCGCGTGTGCATACGGACTGCGCACGATGTCGAGATAGAGCATGCCGGGGAGATTGACATCGTCGACGTAGTTACCAAGTCCTCGCAGGAAGCGCGGATCCTCTTTGCGTTTTACCGAGTGGCCCATGCCACCGATTTCAGGCGATGTTTTTGGCGCCATCTTCTGCACCTCCCTCGCGCATTTTCTGAGCAGCGTATTGATATGCTTTGACGATGTTGACGTAGCCTGTGCAACGGCACAGGTTCCCCGAAATCGCGTGACGGATTTCGTCTTCGGTCGGATTGTTATTCGTGCCGAGGAAGACGTATCCGGTCATCAACATTCCGGGAGTGCAATAGCCGCATTGCAGACCGTGCTCCTGAAAGAAGCCGTCCTGCAAGGGATGCAGCTTGCCGTCTTGTTCGAGACCTTCGACGGTCATTATCGAGCGCCCATCTGCCTGAACGGCGAACGCCGTGCATGACTTGATCGCTCGTCCATCCATTACCACCGTGCACGCGCCGCAGTGACTCGTATCACAACCAATGTGTGTGCCGGTCAGTCGCAGGTTCTCGCGCAGGAAGTGGACCAGCAGTAAACGTGGTTCGATGTCGACGTTATGTTCGACGCCATTGACTTTTACGTTGATCGGAACTTTAGCCATCGTTAAGCTCCTCCTTTCGCGCGATCCAACGCGTGCTTGAGGGCGCGTGCAGTAAGGACGCGCACGAGGTCGCGCTTGTAATCAGCTGAACCTCGAATGTCGTCCATCGGTTGCGACTCTGAAGCCGCCAGCTCGGCAGCTTGTTGAATAGTGGCTTCGTCGAGTTTCTTGCCGGTGAGAAATGCCTCGGCTTGTTTTGCCTTTATCGGCGTCATGCCGACATTCGTCAAACCGATGCCGGCGCGCGTGCACGTTTCAGCATCCTCGAGCGTGATTTGAACGGCGACTCCGGCAGTCGCGAAGTCACCGACTTTTCTCTCCAGCTTCAAATATGAACCTCCGCTACGTGGCGGAGGAAAAGGAATCTTGATTTCGGTAAGTATCTCCTCTGCTTCGAGAGCAGTGGTGAAGAGGCCGGGAAAGAAATCTTCGATCGCGATCTCTCGTTGCCCTTGAGGGCCGGTGGCAATCACTTTTGCGCCGAGGGCGAGCATTGTGGCTGGGTGATCGTTAGCCGGATCGCCATGCGCGAGATTGCCGCAAACCGTCGCCTGGCTGCGCACCAGTGGGTCGGCAATGACTTTTGCGGTGTCGGCAAGGAGGGGAAATTTTGTTTTCACCACTTCCGACGACTCGAGCTGGTGTTCGCGCGCGAGCGCGCCGATTCGCAAATGGCCGTCGCTTTCCGAGATGTAGTCGAGGCCCGGGATACGATTGATGTCGACGATGTATTCAGGAGAGACGAGTCTCAGTTTCATCATCGGAATAAGGCTTTGGCCGCCGGAAAGTAATTTGGCTTCGGGTCCGAGTTTTTGCAGTAGTGCAACTGCTTCGTCCAGTGTGCGGGGAGAGTAGTATTCAAAGCTCCGAGGTATCATGGGGTCGTCACCTTCCTACATCGGAATCGATTTTGCGTGCGTTCAAACTGAGCGTTTCAATTCGGGAAGGGAACGATGATACGAGGCGTTTGCCGTAAACGTCAACATGGTCCAAGATACCTTTATACCGGGAATATTTCTCGCGCAAAGGCGCTAAGGCGCAAAGCGCTACCGCGTTTCTAAGGGCTTTCTTTGCGCCTTTGCGCGAGAAATATTCTTCCCCAGCGGAGGTGGTGGATGGCTTTTAAGATTGAAGAACGTTTTGAGGTGCAGGCGCCGGTCGAGCGAGTTTGGAAATACTTGATCGATCCGCAGAGCGTGGTCCAATGTCTTCCGGGTGCGGAGTTGCTCGAGCAGCAGGACGAGCACAACTTCCTCGGCGCCATCAAGGTGAAGGTTGGACCACTCGCGATGTCTTATAAAGGTCGCGCGAAGTTCACTGAAGTGAACGAGGAGACGCATCAAGTGCGCATGGTAGGTGACGCGCGCGAGGTTGGCGGCTCCGGATCGACAAAGGTATCGATGTTGAGCACGGTCACGCCGCTGGCGAACGGAGGCTCGGAAGTTTCTGTTAACGCGGACGTCGAGCTCGTGGGAAAGATCGTCCAGTTCGGACGCGGAATGATTGAAGAAGTTTCGCGGCAGATGTTCCGGCAGTTCTCGACGTGCGTGAGACAGAGGCTGGAAGTTCCAATTGAAGGATCTCAACCAGCAGAGACGGTAACGCCACCAGAAACCAAGCCCGTCGCGGCCGCACCACTCGCCTTCCGCGCCCTCTGGGCCATCATCGCGCGCTTCTTCAGGCGGCTGTTCGGAAAGAACGAGTCAATAAATAATAAATGAGAACTTCAGCGAAACTTTTTGTGCTTTGTGCTTCTTTGTGGCTTTACAGATTTCGCCTGGTGGTCGACGCCGTGGGTGAGATAGTTGTCACAAAGAGGCACAACAGCTGCTTGAGCTTTTGCGCCTCTTGTGGGTTGCGTCATTACTGGAGGTTCCAGGCTACGCCCATGAACTCACTAGCACCGTCGAAGCGGAACCTATGGACTTTGATCAGGAAGTTTCCAGAGGCCGCTGCAGTGAAGTCCACGATCTCGTAGCTGTTGTCATAGGTCACGGAATACCCAAATTGAGTAGGACCGTAGACATAGAGATCGAGATCGGCATTGAGCGGATCGGTTGAATAGTTGCTCGCTGGGTTCGAGTCCCACGCGAGCGCCACCTTCACACGTTGGCCCGCATTTACCCAGCCCATGTTGATGTACCTGTCGCCGTTCGCGTCGAAGTCCGAAGGCCCAACCCAGTCCCACGTGTAGCGGTTGTTGATCGCGCTCGTGTAAGAGGCCATCGCGTTGACACCGCCAGCCCCGTCGAACTCGCTCATACCGGCTGCGCCCTCGATGTTGTCGGTTGCGCCAGCGAGGATGAGTGCCTTGAGCGATTCAGGAAGTATGCGTAGCACTGGCTTCGCCTGCATTAAACCAGCGGCAAGGCCAGCTACTGCCGGCGCCGAGAAACTGGTGCCGGAACCGATCTCATCGTTATCGCACGATAAGGTCGGACTCATGAGCGTGGTCTTGATCTTGACACCCGGGGCCGAGACTTCGGGTTTCTCGCGATCGCCGTGTGGCGAAATCGGATCTTCGTAGCTCGAAGTCGACCACATCGTGTTGTCCAAAGGTGACACCGTGCCGGAGTCGTTGTAGTTGCCGACAGCGATAGTGTTGTAACCGGAGGCTACGCTATTCACATAACCTCTCGACGGGCAAAAGCCCAGGTTGCCGGCGGACGCCGTGACAGTGTCCCAGATGTAACGGACGATGTAATCGGCATGGCGACCCCAGACGTTTACTGAGCCGTCATAACCACAACTATCCAGTCCCCAACTATTATTCGAGACGTCGGCATTTTGCCAGCCGGCATCCATCGCGGCCGCGATTTTGCTGAAGTCGGCGTAGTTCACGATGTTGGAGCTATAGATACCAGCACCTGGAGCGATACCGCCGAAATTACGATGCGTGCTGGCGGCTATGCCCGCACAAGCCGTCGCGTGATCGTCCACGTTGGGATCGTTCGGCACGCGCGTGCCTGCGTTGTTGGCAGATAGACAACTGTTGTTGAAGTCGACGCGGCTATCCTCGATGATGGCAACGCGGTAACCCGCGCCGGTGATGCCTACTGAGTTCAACTGGTCGGCCCTGATCGAAGGACGAGCAACGTTCATGTGATCTTTATACTGTTCGTCCTGCGCGAGGTAGGCGACCTGCACATCCGCGCGCTCGGAAAATTGTCTTACGAGTCCGGCAGGCAGTGTGGCAAACACCATTGGTGCTCCCTCACTGCGACGATCGACACCGTGACCCGCGTGTTCCAAAGCACGTGCGAGTCCCTCGGTGGCGCGCGACGTGGCAGCCTTCACCTGTTCCATGCGACGCGCAACCAACGCATCGACTTCTTCACGGGTTAGATCGGTGAGTCCCGCCCGCGGATCTTGCGCATCGAGGTCTTCGGCATGGTTGAGCCAGAAAGCGACCTTTATCTTCTCGCTCCCCCGCGTGGTCTCGACCTTTTTGTGCAACTTCGGATCGAGCTTGCCGTACCGCTCGCGATACGAGCGCTGCTCTTCAGCTTTCAGCGTGGAGAAGTCAACGTCCTGCCCCTGCTCGTCGATGGATGCAGTGAGCACCTGGTTGTTGGTTGTGTTAAGGACCTTCGCGACTTTGACGCGGCGTCCAGTCAGAGGTAGTTCAACGTTCGTGCTTTTAAGCACTTGCAGGCTGGCAGCGTCGACCCCTACGCGTCTCGCTGCGACCTCCAGGAGTTTTTGTTCTTCCGCAGACGGACTGTTTTCCCGCTGCGCACTGGCGCGCGGCAAAGACGTGATTGCTATGCCGCAGATTAAGACTAAGGTAGTGATGATGAACAGTTTCACTTTTATGTAATGCATACTTTCTCCTCTATTTAAGCCATTGGTTATTGTCGTGAGGACGAGGTGAGCGGCAATTTGGGATAAACGGAAAAGCCGTGTAACTACATCCTTCCGACTGGTATTCAAACTTGAATACCGAAAGAGAAAGTTGCTGAACTCGGGGCGGTATTACCGTAGGGTGGGAATATTTTTATTCACGTGGCAGAACATTTCGTTTGACTGATCCGTAACTCACACGGCCGGCAGTTCCAGAGAACAATCCCAATCGTCAGAAGGAGAGCGGTGGTGAAGTCACGATTGCTAACTATCATTGCGTCAGTTTGTTTGTGTGTCTCGACGTTATCCGCTACGAGTTCTGCGACTTCCGACTGGCCTCAGTGGCGTGGTCCGGATCGCAGTGGCGTCTCGCCCGAAAGAGGTTTGCTCAAACAATGGCCGGCCGGCGGACCGAAGCTGCTCTGGCAGGTGAACGACATCGGTGACGGCTACTCAACTCCCGCTGTGGTCGGAACGCGCATCTACTTGATGAGCAACACCGGCATGGACAATGAGTTTGTCCAGGCACTCTCAACTCAGGATGGAAAACCTATCTGGACAACGCGTGTCGGCAACGTCGGCAATCCGGATCAGAACCCGAATTACCCGAAAGCGCGGTCTACTCCGACTGTTGACGGAGACTTCATTTACGCTCTCGGCTCAGATGGTGATCTTGCTTGTCTCGAAGCGAAGACCGGCAAGATTCGTTGGTCAAAGAGTCTCCGTAAAGACTTTGGTGGTCAGCCGGGCGAGTGGGCCTACGCAGAGTCTCCGCTGGTTGATGGTGATGTTGTTGTTGTCACGCCCGGAGGCGCGCAGGCCACGATGGTTGCGCTTAATAAGAAGTCGGGTGCGCTCGTTTGGAAATCGGCAATACCGGACGGCGAACCAGCGGGTTACGCGTCGGCGATTGTGGTCCAGGGTGGCGGCCGGAAACAGTATGTGCAGTTGTTGACGAAGGGCATGGTCGGAGTTGATGCGAAGACCGGACAATTCCTCTGGCGTTATGCGGAAGTGGCGAAAGGTCCGGCGCAGTATTTCACACCGGTTGCGCGCGGTGAATTTGTGTACGGCGGTGCGCTAGGCATTGGAGGTGGACTGGTGCGTTTGAAACCGGATGGAAACGGAGTCGCTGCCGAGCAGGTTTACTTCATACGCGGACTTCCGAACGGCGTCGGCGGAGCAGTGCTGGTTGGCGATCACATTTACGGCACGGAGGTGGGCCAGAAACTGGTTGCTGCTGAGTTCACGACCGGCAAGGTGAAATGGCAGGCTGAGAATTTCGGGTGGGGGTCAGTCGCCGCGGCCGACGGGCTTTTGTATCTTCATCTGATAAGTGGAGAAGTGATACTGGTAGAAGCTACTCCCGAAGCATTTCACGAGAAGGGACGTTTCACTCCACCAAACCCGCCGAAACATAAACAAGTGGGCCAATTTCCGGAGGGAGCGTTTGCGTATCCGGTGATTGCGAACGGAAGGCTTTACATTCGCGACCTCGGAACACTGTGGGCGTACGACATCAAGGAGTAAGTTTGAGCCACGGATTACACGGATCTAATCCGCGGAGTTTATCCGTGGAATCTGTGGCGATCGGTGTTAACGTTTCTTGCGCAGCTTCCACCGCGCACCACCTAATGCAGCGAGACCTCCGCCCAGCAGCAGCAGCGACATTGGTTCGGGAACGGGTTCGGCGTTGAAAACGTAGGTGACTTTCTTAAACTGATAAAACGAAAAACTCGGTGTTTGAAAGAAGTCGAGCTCAACGAAGGCAATCCCGCTACCGCTTAACTCGGTAGTGAACACAATATCCGACGCGGTACAGGTAGCGTGTGACACTGTGCAACCACTCATCACACCCAAAAATGTGAATGGAGCCGTTAACGTGATGGCCGAGGTTGGCGGCGGTGCTACGATGGAGCCAGCGATAAATTGAAATGTGCCCGCGATAAACAGGTCATTGAAGGTCATACCGTTGATCGTGACGGTGCCCTGACCCAGGCTCGTACCGGCGAAGGTCGAGTTCATATTTAGATTGCCACCGCCACACGGGAAGCAGGAAAAAGGACCCACAAAACCGACGTCTCCTCCACCGGCAGTCACTGAAAAATTCTGCCCGGCAAAACTGTAGTTTGGACCCTGAAAGAATCCTGGCACTGTCAGAGAGCCGCTGGTAACGACAATGGTGTCCGCGTGGGCCGTTGACGGCATAAACGTTGCAAGGAGTAGCAACGTGCAGAGGCCAATTAGGAATTTCGGCATAAAACCCCTTTGCTTTGGTTGGATTATGTTTTTGTCTGAGGTCAAACAGTAAACGGATTTCTGGAAGGGGCCCGTTTTTGATGGAGTTCAGGGGAGCGACGACCTCAGACCGGCTCAAAGTCTTCGAAATACTATCGAAAGACTTTTTACACCGCAAGCAAATAAAGTACCCATTCATTGCCGCTGCTTGAGGATCTTTTCTCAGAGAAATGGACTGAATTTCATGATTGCCCCAATTCGTTTTGTGCAAACCTCGCTGTTGGTCATCACCTTTATTCTTCTGACTTCCCATTCCGCACCAGCCCAGGAACGGCTGTGCGATCCGTCGTTCGAAGACTGTTACACACCTTTGCTGCAGCTTGTGCAGAATGAGACTGCCGGGATCGATATGGTCTTTTACATGATCGAGCTTCCCGGACTCGCCGACGCCGTCATCGCCAGGCATAAGGCCGGTGTTCCCGTTCGGCTTACAGTTGAGCCGCGAGCAAATCTGAAGTTTCCGGAAAACCAACCGTTACTCGATCGCTTCAAGGCGGCAGGCATCCCGATGCGCTACAAACTCGGCGACGCATTCGTGCATGCGAAGGTGTTGCTATGCGCCGGCCAGAATAAAGTTGTCTTCACCGGCTCGAATTTCGGCGATGGCGACGTCAGGCCCTACGATCCGTTCGTCAATTATGTGGATGGAGCATGGTACTTCAGCGATGACGTCGCAGTAGTTAACAGTTTTAAGACCAGGTATGACGACATATGGACCAACACGAGTCTGTACGGCGACTATGCCAACATCACCATTTCTTTAACTCGCAGGTATCCGACTCATCCGATCGATCCATCAGTAAACCTCCTGCCCAATCCGAACCCCGCGGAGGATTACGGCGCACGGACAATTGCGCAGATTGATCAGGAGAATCAAAAGATCGATTTGACTATGTATCGCATCACAGACATCGGCATCTGTGACGCTCTTCTCAGGGCACTGGCTCGCGGTGTGCCCGTGCGCTTGCTTGCCGAACCGCACGAATACCGTTTCGATGCGAGCAGGTTGGGAGCAGAACTGACCGGGCCTTACAACCTGGATCGACTGCATGCGGCGGGAGTGCAGATCAAGATGCGAAAGCACCTCGGTCTCAATCACCAGAAGTCTGTGTCACTCTATGGACGGGGCCTGACGATCTTTGGTTCATCCAATTGGAGTTTCAACTCATTCAATTATCAGGAAGAGCATAACTATTTCACTAACAAGACGTGGTTCTTTGACTGGTTCGTCAATCAATTCAACCGGAAGTGGAACTCAGCAACAGAGTATGAGCCGTTTGTACCGCTGCCACCCAGTGTTCCGACTTACTTATCGCCCGCGAATCCCAGTACGGTAGGCCAGTCAGTGATGCTCAACTGGGAGGGGGGACGTTGGGCGCATAAATACGATATTTATTTTGGCACGGTCGAGAGTAACTTATCTCTCATCGCTTCCAACGTAGTTACGGGTACTCTCGGATCGGAGGGTTCAGAAAGTTATCTGGTTTCCGGATTGCAGAATGGAGTTACTTACTACTGGCGCATAGTCAGTAAGACTATGGCTAACCAGACGGCGAGTGGTCCAACATGGCGATTTACAGTGTCGGGCACGGCGCCAACACCGACGCCAACACCGACGCCGACACCAACACCGACACCAACTCCAACGCCAACACCAACGCCGACACCAACGCCGACGCCAACGCCGACGCCAACGCCTTTTCCTACGACAGGTGCCGAGGTTGTTCTTTATGCTTCGCAAGCCCCAGTAAAGGTAGGCGGATGGGGAAACGTCTCAGACTTATCCGCAGCAGCGGGCGTTCGCATTCATCATACCGACGCCGGAGCAGCGAAAGTCACCACGCCTTTCGCCAACCCACCGCATTACTTTGAAATGACGTTCAACGCCGAGGCAGGCAGGCCATATCGACTGTGGATTAGAGCCAAAGCACAAAACGACTTTTGGGGCAATGACTCGGTCTGGGCCCAGTTTTCAGGTAGCGTCAACAGCAGCGGCGCGCCCGTCTATCGAATCGGCACGACAACAGGCACGGAGATCAATCTCGAAGACTGTTCCGGGTGTGGATTGAGCGGTTGGGGATGGCAGGACAACGGTTGGGGAGTTGGTGTGTCTGGTCCACAGATCTTCTTTCAGTCAACGGGCACGCACACGATCCGAATACAGGGACGAGAAGATGGAATTTCGATCGATCAGATAGTGTTATCGCCGGGAACTTATTTGCACAATTCACCTGGAGCGCTGAAGAACGACAACACAGTGCTGCCCGCGTCCGGCGGAGGCCCGGCGCCGCAAGCCCCGACAGTAACTGCCGTATCGCCAAATTCCGGAAGCACGAGTGGCGGGACTTCGGTCACAATCACCGGCACTAATTTCGCCCCAGGAGCAACGGTCAGATTTGATTCCACTGCGGCCACGAACGTGAGCGTGGCCAGTAGCACCACGATCACCGCAACTGCGCCGGCGCACGCGGCTGGAACAGTAAATGTCGTAGTCACAAACTCCGATGGTCAGAGCGGTACCCTCACGAACGGGTTCACCTATACGACCGTTGCTGAATCCGTCATTTTTGAGGACGACTTCAATGACAACTCGTTGGACCAGGGGAAGTGGAGTCTAAATAATCTCTTTAGTGGATTCACTGACTCTTCCGTGCCGGCGAGAGAAACCACTCAACGTTTGGAGATCGGATCGTTGTTGGCGGGCCAGTCAGGATCGCATTACAACGGAGTCAGGTCCGCGAACGTTTACAACTTCACCGGAGCTTATACCTACGTTGAGCTAGTGCAGGCGGCCGCCTCTACCACCAAGGCTGATGCGATGTTTACAGTCGGGAGAGATGCCGACAATTACTATCGCATCTACGTTGAAGAGGGCATCTTCATCTGCCAGGCGAAGATAGGTGGGACCAAGAGAAACCTGTTTACTTCCGCGTACACTCCGGCGGTACACAGGTACTGGCGGATACGACACGATCAATCTACAGGAAACGTGGTCTTTGAAACGGCGAGTGACAATCCAGGTCTGCCCGGAAGTTGGATCGTGCGCAGCGTCGAGCAGTGGAACAACACTTCTGTACCATTAGCCACAATAGTATTCGAGCTCAAGGCCGGCACGTGGCAGCCAGAGCCTGTGGCGCCAGGCACTGTTGTCTTCGACAACTTCAAAGCCGCGCGTCCGTAAAAGTCAATTGCGCCTTCCTGAAGTGCGGCCGCCTGTTACGAAGAGTTCAAATTCTTCAACCGCGTGTGCTGGTCCATCGGCTGCGCATTCGTGCCTGCCATTTGCTGCGCGGTATATCCAGCGCTTCAAACTGATCGCTCGTATCTCTTAACGATTCGCCGCCTGCCTTGCGCGTTTTTAGATAAAGCAGCGACGCCATGATCGCGGTCAATGGCGTGACGAACACATTCAGCAACTGGTACAGACCGGACAAGCCCGACATTGAAAAATCGAAACCGATCTGCCGGGGAGAGTAGTCGTCGTTAAGTTGCAGCGTAAAGTTTGTTGTTACCGCCGCCCGCCACACTAATACCGGCAACGCAAACTGTACGAGCGTTATGATCACCACAGTCAACAACGCTCTGCGGCTCAATGTTCGACTCCGGCGCAGCGTGCCACGCACGCCGAGGTCTTCCATGATCACGACCGGGGCGTAAAGTGCGTAAATAATCGCAGCAATCAATCCGGGGATCACAAAGAGAATCGAACCGAGAAGAATCAACGTCATGACGAGCAACGACGTGAGAACGAAGATCCGCCAGCGCCGTTTTAAAGCTGAGATACCGGTGCTGATTCGTACGGGCCGCAAGGGGGCAATCATCAGTTGCACAACCAGAGGCACAGTCGCCGCGGAAACAAAGAAATAGGCAAAGAGAAGTGTGATCACCATCGCGACAAACAGCGCGATGCCGTAAATCATCAATCGCATTGGTGATAGTCGCTGCGGGTCGATCAACCTGTCTGAGAGGTTTACCAATGCGAGCACAGCAAAGGGCGCATATCCGAGTAGCGAGATCTTAATGAAGGTCGGGAAGTGTTCACTGTAGAGCGCGAACGCTTGTCGCAACAGGTGACCAGGACCTTCCCAACTCGCACGCAGTGAAGCCGCGAAGCCTGCGGCGCTTTGCGGGCGTTCGGCCGGATCTTTCGCGAGCGCCGACATAACGATGCGCGCCATTTTTCGCGGCACCTTGCGATTCTTTTCTCGAATGGGCGGAGGTGGGGCGGTTTTGTGAAGTTCAATCACTGTTTCAGGCGGGCCCGCAAATGGCGTTTCGCCGGTGAGCAGGCGATAAGCGACAACACCCAGGCTGTAGATGTCTGATCGGGTATCTAAACGTTCGCCCTTGCATTGTTCAGGCGACATATAAAAAGGAGTGCCCATTGCCGATCCCACCGCCGTCAAGTTGTCATCCACGGTTTGGTCGCTCGCTTTGATCAGCGTCGCATGTTCTTCAGTGGTTGAACGTAACAGCGTATCGGCTTCAGTAGCTGATGTATTCAACGCAGGGATCGGCGGAGCGGCTGTTGGACCATGATCGGAATCGCCCAGTTTTACGAGACCGAAATCCAGGACCTTAACGGTGTACCCACCGCGCCCATTTGGTTCAAGCCAGATGTTATCCGGTTTTAGATCACGGTGAATGATGCCTGCGCGGTGCGCTTCTTCAACTGCCGCACACACTTGCTCCAGAATATCGATCACCCACTGAATGGGAAGCGCCCCTTCCTCGGAGATGATCTCAGCCAACGTGCAGCCATCGAGATACTCCATCACGAGGTAAGCCACTGGGCCACGAGCAGTCTGCGCGAATCCGAAGTCGGTGACGTCAACCACGTTCGGGTGTCGCAGTCGTCCCGCGGCTTCGGCTTCACGTCGAAAGCGCGCTACGAATTGCTCGTGAGTGGAGAGTTGCGGCTGAATAACCTTGACGGCTACGGTCCGCCTGGTCCCAAGGTGTGTTGCGCGATAGACAGCGCCCATTCCTCCTTGTCCGAGGAGTTGCTCGATCTGATATTTATCGTCGAGTACTTCCATCTTGAGCCACAAAAAAGCACAAAAAGCACAAAAGCACAAAAGTGTGAGTGACGTTTGTGCTTTGTGCTTCTGTGATTCGTTGTTAACTCAGAATTCGTATACGTAAGCCGCGCCCGCTAAAAATGCGATGTCAGACTTGGCAGGCGCTCCAACCAGAACGGTGTTTCCGCTTGCAGCTACTGAAAGGCCGAACGTGTCGTCCTTTGCCGGGTCAGAAGGATATTGCCTTTTGTGTAACGACCAGCCTGACTGTCCATTCAGCTTGTACACGTAAGCGGAGCCGCCACGGAAGGCTAGTTCGGAGTCGTTTGGACTTCCGACCACGATCGTGTTTCCGTCAATAGCCACTCGTAAACCGAATCCGTCAAAGGCATTCGTATCTTTCCCTACGAGCTTTCTGTCCTGTGACCAGCCGTTAGTTTTGCGACTAAAGACGTAAGCCGCGCCGTGCATGAGTGCGCCGACAATATCGCCAGGCGCGCCGGCTACGATCGTGTCGCCACTGATCGCAACGTGATAACCGAACGATGCGCTCTCCGCGGCGTCCTGAGCTTGTAATTTTTGTTCTTCAACCCAACTCGATCCATCAAAAGTAAAAACATAAACTGCCCCGGAAAAGAAGCCCAACTCCGAGTTGCCATCGCCTCCGGCTACGATCGTGCCGTTGCTGATATCAACGGATAAGGCGAAACGCATCCCTGCAGCGGCATCGCTCGCGGTCAATTCTTGTTGCTCGACCCAACCAGCCTGAGTGCGACGAAAAACATAGGCCGAACCTACTTCGGTTTGAGGGACATCGGAGTTGCCAAATGCGCCAACTACGATCGTGTCGCCTTCGATAGCCACAGATTTGCCAAAACCATCGGCAAAGGAGTTCTCACTTCCGGTGAGCTTCTGCTCTTCGACCCAGGTCGATCCGGAACGTGCGAAGACGTAAGCGGCGCCGGAAAAAACACCCGCGTTTTGATCGCCCCAAGCGCCGATCACGATGCGATCACCGTCGATCGCTACCGAGACGCCGAAGAACTGGTGAGAAGCGCTGTCGCTGGAGGTCAGTTTCTGTAGCTGTTGCCAACCGGAAGCGGTCTTTTCGAACACGTACGCCGCACCGGTGCCGAATCCTAAAGGCCGGTCACCTTGCGAACCGATAACCGCGATGTTGCCCTGAATAGCGACTTCATTACCGAATTCATCACCGAACTCGGCGTCATTGGCGACCAGCTTGGTCTCTGTTGGTGGAATAGGAGTTAAAGCTGCGACCGCAGCCGGCGCAGAGAAGACGAGGCACAAGCTCAAGAGGGAGCAAAGCGTTGTAACTTTCATTAATTTCTCCTTGGGAAGGTTAGGTTTAGGAGTTGGGGTCCGGTTTCCGAAGTTCTGAAAAGAAACTTTGGCAGGATAAATTGTCCGCACTTAACGGACAGTGCGTCGGGGGCACTAACTATGACATAGGTTAAGGCTGCATACCTAGATTTTTTCTAACTCCGTATCAAGAAAGTAGACACGATTAGCCGAAGAGTGCGGCGCTACCAGACCATTTGATTGCAAACGCATCGAGCATCGTTGACGTTTCAGATCAGCGACTTGTCCGGTGTTCGCATAGATCCGTATGCCGAGCGAAAACTCAGTAGCAGGAGTTTGTGATTGCAAATCTAAACGTTTGATGGAGGATGAGTCGTCCAGCAATCAAACATTTTGTGTTTTTTGTGCCTCTTTGTGGCCTATTAAAGGCAGCGGAGCTTAATCTGGGTTGTTGGCGCATAAGTGATGGTTGATTAGGTGAAGATCTGTTGTCCATACTATCTGGACCGGGATCGTGAAAATGTTTCTACGGTGAGCTAATTCATCCACAGATTCCACAGATTCCACAGATTCTACAAATCAATCTGTGGAATGTGTGGATAGAAAATCACCCTGAATGACAACCCAAATCGCCATCGTTCTCGCGCTTCTGGTCATCGCTCTGGTTCTGTTTGGCCTCGAGCGAATACCGCTCGAGGTAGTTTCTATTCTCCTGGTGATGGCCTTAGTCCTCACTAATACATTAACCGCGAGCGAAGCTTTCGCAGGATTTGGTAACGACATCGTGATAACAATCGCGGGTCTTTTCCTACTGACTGGAGGGCTCGCAAAGACCGGCATAATCGACGAAGTTGGGCGCCGCTTGCATCGAACCGCGGGTGACAGTGAGTTTCGCATCGCGGCGCTTATCATGTTCGCTGCTGCACTGTGCGCCGCGGTAATGAAGAACACGACTACCACCGCGATGTTTCTTCCGGTCGTGTTAGGGATCGCCGCACGCAGGAATATAAGCCCCTCAAAGTTACTGATGCCGCTAGCGTTTGGCGCAATTCTGGGCGGTACGTGCACCCTGATCGGAACATCGACCAACCTTGCCGTAAGTGGCGCGCTGCCGCGCTACGGTATCGAACCCTTTACAATGTTCGAACTGACCAGGGTTGGCGTGCTTATTGTTTGTGTGGGAATGCTCTACATGTTGCTCGTAGGTTTGCGCCTGCTGCCAACTCGAAAGACATCCGACTCTCTCACGGAGCAATATCACGTCAGGCAATACATGACGGAAGTCATCGTGCTGGACAACTCCCCGCTAATTGATAAATCACTAGCTGAGGCTCGCATAGGCGACGAGTTCGATTTGACTGTTCTGGGAATTTTGAGAGGTCAGGACCAGTATCGTATTGCGCCCAACCCGGAGGAGAAGATAAAGGCTGACGATCTATTGCTGGTCCAGGGTCGTGCCGAAGACATTCTCAGAGTGAAGAGTGAAGCCGGCATCGAGATTAAGCCTGACTTTACGTTGAACGATACGCTGCTGGAAGGTAAAGGTACGGAACTCTTCGAGGCGATGGTGCCGCGTGGTTCAGACTTTATCGGCAGAACATTAAAACGCCTCGGAGTTCGACGGCGGCACCGCGTCACCGTACTGGCGATCAACCGGCATGGAGTGGACTTGCTCTCAAAGATCAGCAGGGTAAGGCTGCGGTTTGGCGACGTGCTCTTGATACAGGGAACCCGGGAACAGGTTGAGACTCTCGCTACGGACGGTCACATCTTGCTTTTGGAAGAGATTTCCCGAAAACAGCAGCGACCCTACAAACAGAAATGGGCGTTACTGGCTTTCGCCGTCTTTCTTTTCTTCTCGCTGACGCACCTTGTTCCTTTGTCGATCGCTGTCCTTATCGGCGTGATGATCCTGCTGGCGACCCGGTCTTTGCGCATGTCCGAAATCTACGAAATTATTGATTGGCGACTACTCATCCTAATTGCCTGCATGATCAGTTTTGGTGTGGCAATGGAAAAGACGCGTGCGGATCAATACCTGGCGGATTTCATTGTGCAGGGTACGGGCCATTACGGTCCGATAGCAGTGCTGGCGGGTTTCTTTCTAATGACGGTTGCTCTTACGCAGCCGATGTCAAACCAGGCCGCCGCGCTCGTCATGCTGCCGATATCGGTGAAGACTGCACTCGCCTTGGGACTAAACCCGCGCACGTTTGCAGTGACGGTCACGTACGCAGCGTCGTGCTCCTTCCTGACACCGCTTGAGCCTGCCTGCGTACTGGTTTACACGCCGGGACGATATCGCTTTTTGGACTTTCTGAAGGTGGGATCGATTCTAACGATTGCAGTATTTGCGATCGTTATCTGGTTGGTCCCGATCTTCTGGCCATTCAAGTAGAGCCACAAAGAGGCACAGAAGGCACAAAAAGGTTTCCGTGATTTTCGTGCCTCTTTGTGGCTGGAGACAGTTAATTTTCCGTGTCGGGTTTTACAAAATTCGCATCGCGCGCGATGACCCATTCGCCATTCGGGTTCTTGCGCAGAATAGTGAGAATGTGACCTGAATGCTTCGCAGGATTTCCACCGTCGGGCGTGAAAGTCACTTTAAGAAAACTCCGCATCCAGGCCCAGTCTCCGGTGACTTTGATTTCCTTAATGTCGATGTCTGCGTCCATCGTCACATTTTTCATCGACTCGTCCGTCTCGGCAAACTGCTCCTTGCCAAACGGTTCCTGACCCGGAGTTATAAACAGCACATCGTCAGCCAGGAGTGTTTGCAGCGTCTTAGTGTCTCCTGCCTTGCTCGCTGCGAGCCAGGTATCCACTAATTCACGAATTGCCTGTTCATCATCCCTTCCAGGCGCAGCTTGATTAGTACTCATAACTCTCCTTCACTTACTTCGATTGAGTTCGTAAATCGCTTTACTAACGAGAACGAAAGATCTCATAGATCGCGCCCTGGTCCAGCGAGATCACAAAGAGATTGCCATTGGGTCCGGTCTTTATATCGGTGACGACTCCGAAGTCTCTACCGATCAATAAGCTTTCACTTTCGGTCATATCGTGGAAAGTTAGATTATCCGCGACTAGATCTTCGAGACGTGGATCGTCCAAGCCGATCTTCCGTCTGTTCCCAGTAAGATTGAAGTGGAACAGGGGACCACCCAACGGCTCCGGCACCGAGAAGCCAACAAACAAGTCTCCAAAGTACTGCGGCCCTAACGCACGGCTATTCAGGAAACCGATTGCGGCCGGCGCGAGCACATGTTTCCAACTAAACTCGGGATCGCTGTAATGGGAGCCAGGAAGTACAAACAATCGCGATAACGCTTCCTGTGGCGTGTCGGCGATTCTTTCCGGACCCCAGCGGAACTGCTGTAGGTTTGGGAAATCTTCATGGTGCAAGGAGGTGGTCTCGATGAGCTTAAACTCAGACACGCGGTCCGCAGGTCCGATGATCTGAATCCAACCGGAATTCATTCCCGGCTCGATTAGGTTAATCTCGTCGAAGGCGTCTTCACCGTTCTCCTGATCCCAGAGATTGCCTGAAAGAGGATCGACGGCCATCCCGAAGCTGTTGCGAACACCATAGGCAAAAATTTTCTTAATGTTTTCACCAACCTCACCGCCGATTGAGGTACCGGCGTTGAAGAAAGGATTATCGGTCGGAGTGGTCCCATCGTCATTGAGCCGCAGGATCACGCCGGTAAAATGTGCATCGTCAGGTTGTGGTCCACCGAATTGATCGTCGGGCACTGTAGGTCCGAGGCCGGTTAGCGTTGGTCCAGACGGCAGATTTTGGAGTTGACCCCGGCGCCCCGCATCACCAAACATGATGTAGAGTTTGCCATCGAGTCCAAACGCAAGCACACCACCATCGTGATTGCCGCGTGGAGGTTGGGCCTCATCTCCCTGGCCCGG
>JAICGZ010000064.1 GCA_025922875.1 Pyrinomonadaceae bacterium | reverse complement strand
CTGTGCAACCTCATCCCATACGGTTGGAACTGCTTTCAGAAACTCCATCACTTCCGGCTCACGAAGATAGTGCGATGGAGAATCAGCAAGCATTTGCAGCGGCGCTTCGTAGACCACGTACATCGCCAGTTGATGAGCACGCGTGCCGAGACTCATCGGCCGTTCGAAGATAGCCGCAGAGTTCTTTTCACGCCCACTATTCACCATGGCGCCAGGCGTGTAATCCATTGGCGGATAGCCACAAAAGAAGTAGAAAGCGCCTAACGATTAGCCAAATGTCTCGAGTTAACCAGTTAACTTTATTCACACTTCTTCTCCTTTGCATAACTGCCAATGCACTTGCACAACAACCTTCGCCGGCGCCGTCGCCGGAGCGCACCGGCCGGTCTTATGCCGTGCCTGATTTACCCAAGAGTCCACCACCGCCTGGCCCACAGGCGCCATCACCAGTGACGTTCGCGGATATCACCGCGCAGAGCGGCATCAACTTCAAGCATGCTGCCTCAAGAACTTCACTGAAGTATCTGCTCGAGACGATGGGCGGCGGTGTGGCAATGTTCGACTATGACAACGATGGTCGAATGGATCTCTTCTTTACAAACGGCGCAGCGTTGAAAGAGCCGATGGCAAAAGACGAGATCCCTGACAAGAGCGAACCGAGATACTGGAATCGTCTCTACCAGCAAAAGAGCGACGGAACTTTCGTAGATGTTACCGAGCGCGCCGGCCTTAAAGGTGTTAGCTACAGCATGGGCGCCGCGGCCGCCGATTACGATAACGATGGGGATTGCGATCTCTTCGTTACCGGGTACAAAGCCAACAATCTGTATCGCAATAATGGCGACGGCACCTTCACCGACGTGACGAGTAAGCTCTCGATTACGAATAACACCGGCTGGTCCACCAGCGCCGGCTGGTTTGATTACGATCGCGATGGCCGCCTCGATCTTTTCATCGTACGTTACATGGAGTGGGACTTCGAAAGCGGCGCCACATTCTGCGGTGGTCCCACCTCGGCGTTACGTGCGTACTGCCATCCTGACAACTTTAAAGGCGCAACGAATATTCTGCTTCATCAGCGCGCGGACGGATCGTTTGAGGATGTAAGCAAATCATCGGGCATTGCCGATCCTTCCGGCAAAGGTCTTGGCGTCGCCTTCGCTGATTTTGACAACGATGGATTAACGGATGTCTTTGTGGCGAATGACAGTGTGCGCCAATCGCTGTACAGAAACAAAGGCGATGGATCATTTGAAGACATCGCAGTGCTGTCTGGGGCGGCATACGATGAAGACGGAAAAACTTTTGCCGGTATGGGCATTGACTGCGCTGACTATGACAACGACGGCTACATGGATGTCTTCATCACCACTCTGTCAAACGAGAAGTATGCCTTTTATCGCAACAACGGCGATCTCAGTTTCACTTACGTAACCAACACGTCCGGAGTGGGACAGATAACGTTGCTTTACTCCGGTTGGGGGGCGCGATTTGTTGATGTCGACAACGACGGGCTTCGCGATTTGTTTGTTGCGCAGAGCCATGTGCTGGACACGATTGAGAAAACGACTGCGTATTTGAAGTACAAACAGCCATTGCTCCTGATGCGCAATACCGGTAAAGGATTCGTGAATATTTCAGCAACTGCCGGCGCGCCGTTCAAACACTCCGTTGCCGCGCGTGGCGCAGCTTTCGGCGATCTGAATAACGATGGACAACTCGATGCCGTAGTCGCGGTTCTCGATGATGCTCCACTGATCCTGCGCAATACGGGAACGCGAAATCACTGGTTGGGGATATCGCTTCCTGGGATTGGTGCGCGTTTGATTGTTACCAATAGCATGGGCCAGAAGCAGTTTTTTGACGTGACGAATGCGGGGAGTTATCTGGCGTCAAACGATCCGCGCATCCTCGTTGGGCTGGGAGCAGCGAAAGGAGTCCGCTCGATTGAAGTTCGCTGGCCCAACGGACGGGTTCAAACGATTGCCAATCCACCCATCGACCGGTATATCCAGGTAAAACCAAACCACGGATTACACGGATCGGACAGAAAAAAGATTACGGAGATCAGAAAAAGATCCGTGTAATCCGTGGTTTGGTTTTAGTTTGTTCTCACGGTGATCACGGATACTGAGTGCTTCGGCAACGTGACCACGAAACGCCGGCCTCCGGTCACTGTTCGAGTCGTAATAGAAACTGCTTCAGGTCGCGAAAAATCATTGAAAGCTGTCAGCGATTGAGCAGTGATCGTCTTCACCTCCGCTCGCGCAACGGGAATCACTCCCTGCAAACTGATCGTCGTCGTTAACGAGCTGGTCGGACTCGTATTCACTGCCTTGATGAAGATCTTTCTGCCATCAGAGGTGCGGGTGACAACGGCGTCGAGGTAAGGCACGTTGCTGCCTTCGCGAGACGAACTGAAAGCCGGCCCCGCAACACTCGCGCCCACGCGCGCATCGCCGCGATGCTCGTTGTAAAGCTGATTGACGAGGTAAATCGGAGAAACGAAGACGCCGTGTCGCCCGGCCTGGATGATTCCTCCCGGCCATCCGTTAACAAGATCAGAAACCGCACTCATCTCGACGATATCGCCTGACCGCTCGAAAACGTTCATCAAGCGCGCTCCATACAGCGCCGACTCCATCGAATACTGCCGCTCGGTCGGAAGATCGAGTCCCCACTCATTGATCGCCAACTTGATACCGCGATTCGGCGCGAGGTCGCGCAGCAGTTGATCGACTTCTCGATAGAAGCGCTCGAAAAATAACGGGCGCGCCATCAGGTTCAAGGGATCGCCCGCCGCCTCGCGCCGCCCGTAGTAGTGATGAATCGCGAGATAGTCGATGTTCTGTCCAGCCGTGCGCAACACAGTGCGGTTCCAATTCAAGTTGTTGTCGCCCACGGCGATCAACTTGATCGAGGGATCGACGGCGCGCATGGCTTTCGCGTAGCGGTTGTAATTACGCGCGTAGGTTTCAGCGTCTGAGTGGCCACGCACCCAGTCGCCCCAGATTTCATTTCCAACTTCCCAAAACTTCACATTGAACGGAGCTGCATGGCCGTTTGCCGCACGCATTGCGCCATATTTCGAAGTCGCTGGTCCATTACAGTATTCGACCCAGGCAGCGGCCTCTTCGACCGTCGCGCCGCGTCCTTCCACGTTGACGGTAATCGAAGGCTCAGCACCGACAGCTCGAGCAAACGCGATGAACTCATCAGTGCCAAAATCGCCTGGCTCCGGCTCATTCTTCCAGGAGAGATTGGACCACGTAACGCGCTGGTCGCGCGGCCCGACGCCCCAGAGCCAGCGATAGTCTTGTGCAACATTTCCCCCGGGCCAGCGAATGAATGCGGGTTTGAGGGTCTTTATCTTTTCGAACACGTCGCACCGAACACCACCAGGCACAACATCGCCGGGCATCAGCGACACTTGATCGATCCAGATGTGACCCTTTCCGGGAAAGAGAATGGCGAAGCGCGCCAGTGGATCGGTCCGTGTTGGCTTCAAAGAGAATTCATACTTGCGCCAGTCGCCTTTGACGATCTGATTGAGATTTGCATTCGCGTGGATCTCACCGGGATTCACATCCGATTCCAGCGCAACCGTGACGGCGCCGGTGTAATCAGCAGTCCTGAGCCAAACGTAACCCCGGTATTCGAGGCCGGCGCGGATGGGAATGCGTGGCTGATAAATTCCGTGACGTTGAATCACTCCGTCGCCGGCTGCGACTCGCAGCGAGTGTTCCTTAGTTTGGCGTTCAACGTTCTCAACTTTTATCTTTCGTTGTTCCGGGTAAGCAAAGTCATCGGCCCACGCGAAGGAGAGTGCATAGTCGTCGTTACGATCGTCAGGATAACGTTCCCAGTAACGTGAGAGACCGATGACGTTCGGGGGTTCTTCGAAGCTGCGGTTACGAATCAACTCCGCATGCAAGCCACCCTTGATTCCCTCATACATGAATTCGAGAAACTGGCCGTAGAGCAGCGGGCTGATCCTGTTTTCGATTTTACGAGCGTCAATTGTTATGGACGCGGTTTGCGCCGCAACAATGTGCAACTGGCCACAGATGGCCACAAAAAGGCACAATAGGCGCAATTGTAGGGGCCGCCCTCCGTCGCCGCTCCTCTCACGAAGAATGCGCAACCTAAACGAGGGGCGGCCACGGAGGGCCGCCCCTACAATTGCGCTGATTGCGACGCAAAACCCGATCATCATGACTTTAATGATATGCGCAGGACTGTGAAAGACTGTGGCGTCAGCGTGTATGCAAACTCACCTGACGAAATTGAAACTTGCCGTTCGACCGGAGCGATCCTGGTTGGATTATCCAAACTGTTCTCGGCTTTTAAATCCGTACTCTGCAGGACGAAGGCTTTCGCACTCGGGCCGAACCTGCTTGCACCTGCCAAATTTACGCGCACCTCTTTTGCGGCAGAGGCGGTGTTTACGACTTTCACGATCACCTCGCCCGTGCGTTCATCCAGCGACGCGCTGCTATAAAGTTCACCTTGTCCGTTCTTCGCGGAGCCGTCGAGCAGGACGGGCAAGAGCTTCGTGCCCTGGTTCACGCTGAACATTTTCTGCACGTAATAATTAGGCGTGCCGTAAGAGCGCAGGTTGTCAAACCAGATCATGTTCGGAGTCCATTGCCACGCGTCTACATGTCCGAACAGCGGTGCGTAAGACGACATTTGCACTACGTCTGCGTTACGTTCCAGACCGGTAATGAACGCCGCCTCAGATAGAGCACACTCCCAGTTATTGCGGTTGTCAGGACTGGCTATCGCAACGCTCTGTGCCGCGTACTCACCGGCAAAGACCTTTGGACCACTGCGCGGATAGTCGTCATATCGCCCGGCGTTGTTGCGAAACCATTTGGGCTCCATGTAGTAGTGCTCGTCAATCAAGTCAGCCTTCAGTTCACGCATCTTCTCCCACAGAAAATCGAATCGCTCGCCCTCCGGCGCCGGTCCAGCACTGGAGACGAGGGCGATGTTTGGATACTTCTGTTTGAGAACTTTGGCGAACACTTCGTACCGCTCGACATATTGCGGTCCCCACTGTTCGTTTCCGATGCCAATCATCTTCAGGTTGAAAGGCTTCGGGTGGCCCATCGCTGCGCGCTTGCGGCCCCACTCAGTGTTCGCGGGAGCGTTCGCGAATTCGATCAGATCGATTGCGTCCTGGATGTAGTGATCGAGATCCTCGAGCGGCGCCAATTCGCTCGAGTTGAACTGGCAGGCCATCCCGCAATTAAGAATGGGCAGCGGCTCGGCTCCGATATCTTCACTCAACAAAAAGTACTCGTAGTAACCGAGTCCGAACGACTGGTAGTAGTCAGGCGTTGGACGCCAATGGAATTCAGTGTTCCAACGATTGATGATGAGACGGCGTTCGTCTAGATCGCCGATCGTTGTCTTCCACTGATAACGTTGCTCCAGGTATCTGCCCTCGACGATGCAGCCGCCGGGAAAGCGCAGGAAGCCGGGTTTCATATCCTTCAAAAGCGTAACCAGATCCTTGCGCAAACCATTTGATCGATTTTGAAAAGTGTCTTTTGGAAAAAGCGAGAGCATGTCGACATCGACCGTGCCGTCTCCCTCGATCATGAGATTGAGACGTGCCTTGCTGCTCGTTTCTGTTGAACGCAAAGTGACGGTGTAAGTCTTCCATTCGGTCGAAGCCACTCCAAAGTGCGTTTGGCAGAGCAGACGATCGCCGTCCTGTAGTTCTACACGCAAGGTGGGCGTAGCAGGACCGATCCGGCGCGCCGTCATCGAGAACGTAAAGTCAGCGCCTTTCTCGACGCCGATGCCGCGAAATCCTTCGTTCGTAACGCCGAAGGCTGTTCCACCCGCAGGCGCTTTGATGCGGAGGTAATGAGAGTTTGCGGTGTTGTTTATCGAGCCGTGATCGAAGATGTAGAGCTGGCCCTTCGTGTTCCCGCGTTCAAACTCTTTCCAACCCATCATCGGATTCGGAAACTCGAAAGAACGATTCTTTATACGTTCCGGGTAGAGGCCGCCGTCTGCACCGAAGTTGATGTCTTCGAAGAAGAGGCCGAAGAGTGTTTTAGGGATGGCGGCACCGGGCTTGTCCACCTGGACTGTGATGTTCTGCGCGAAAGCAATTTGCGTTTGGAAAACTACTATCGCCAGCAAGCAAATCCTGAAAAATCCTGTAATCCTGTCTAACAACGGTTACCTCCCTGCCCGTTTAGCCTTTGCATTCACCCCAGTCATGCGCTTGATGAATTCAACTTCCTCCGGAAGGTACGGCTTGCCATCATTCCGAAAGACCTCGTGAAACCAGACAGATGGCTCGCGATCGACATAGGCACGCTGCCAGGAATCCCAGGGCAGATGAGTCTGTGTCTTACCTTGCACCAGTCCCCAATTGATCATGCCCACGTTGTGAACCTTCCCAATCAATAGTGAACCAAAGAAATAACTACCGTTGCCGCGCGCCATGTATTCAGTGCAGATCATCGGACGGTTGTAACGCTTCAACCAATTGATGCGCTTCTCTAATTCTGTTGGTGAGTCGTAGTTGTGAAAGGTAATGACGTCTGACAATTCGATCTGCAAACGGTCCATCGCGGTCATCTTCTCCGGAGTGGACCAATCACCCTTCCAAACGCCCGAACTTAACGGTTGTTCCGGGTTGGCTTCGCGGGCCCATGCAAACGCTTGCGGCAACAGGGCGAGAACGAGTTCAACTTTGTTCTTTGGTTCGAGATGGTTGTAACTGCCAGGATTTTCATTGTCGGGTTCGTTCCAGATATCCCAGGCGAGAACGCGCTGGTCTTTTGCGAATGCACCGACAACGCCTTTCACATAAGCCTCGAGCCGTGGATACTCAGCTTTGTTTTGCAGTGTCGTACGGCTCGGGCTTTGGACCCAGCCCGAATTGTGTACTCCCGGTTTCGGGGCGCGCTGTTTACCAAGTTGCGGATCGGGATCCCAAACCGAATCGAAGAGCACAAACATCGGTCTAATCCTGTGCCTCGCAGCAATGGTCAGAAACTGATCGAGCCGGCGCTTGAAGCCTTCAGCATCCTGTTGCCACAGGAGATCGTGAAGGTAAACGCGCATCGTATTCATTCCCAGACTTTCCGCCCAGCCGAGTTCCAGATCGATCCTTTTCGGGTCGAAAGAATCTGCCTGCCACATTTCGAGTTGGTTAATCGCGCTGGCCGGATTGTAGTTGCTGCCGACCAACCATGGCTGCCTGGCGTACCAATCTCTTGCCTTCTGCTCGGACCACCGCTCAGCTCCAATCGCTGTGAGCGTGAGCAGCAGGATAGTGACGATTACCTGGATTGATTTTCGGAATGTTGACATCAACAAAAACACCTTCCTTTAATAACTTTGATTTCCCGCGCCTTTGCGGGAGAGAAGCGCTGTCGTCATCTGACCCCCAGCAGAATATCCATCGTCAGTTGGTCCAACCGTTCATACTTCAAGCCCCGTGCCGCCAATCCAGCACGATCAAAATTCGCTGATAGTAATTCGCTCGCGTGCTGTGAATTGAACTTTGTGCCGCGCCCGTCCCCGCTCGTCTCGGAAATTTCGGCCAGCAAAGCTTTGATCTCCGGATCGGCGTTCCACTGCTCACTCTTCTCCTTGAAGATCAGGTAAGTGCGCATGCAACCACTCGCAAATTCCTTTACGCCGTCGTAATCCTCTGTGCGATACGCGTGCGCATCGAAGTGCCGCGGTCCTGAGTAGCCGACGTCCTCCAAAAACTTCACCAGCCAGAAAGCAGCCTTTGGATTGGCGGAGCCAAAGCGCAAATCCTGATCGTAGCGACCGGGAATTTGATCGTTGAGGTCAATGTGAAAAAGCTTTCCTGCTTCCCAGGCTTGGGCCACCGAGTGGGTCATGTTGAGACCGGCCATGTGCTCGTGGGCCACCTCAGGATTTACGCCCACCATCTCGGGCCGATCGAGCGTTGCGATAAGCGCGAGGTAAGCGCCGGTGGTCGGCATGTAGATGTCGGCACGCGGTTCGTTTGGCTTCGCTTCGAGCGCAAACTTGTAAACGTATTTCTGATCCAGTGAATACTCGCACAAGTAGTTGAGCGCTTCTCTTAGTCGTTTCACTGCCTCGTCAGGCCGCCGACACCCGTCAGTCTCCACACCTTCACGCCCGCCCCACAACACAAAGATCTTCGCACCACACTCCACACCCAGATCCATGGCGCGCATCGTCTTCTGCAGTGCGTAAGCACGAACAGACTTGTCATTAGCTGTGAACGCGCCATCGCGGAACACCGGATCGTAAAAGAGATTGACGGTGGCCATCGGCACGGCGATGCCGTTCTCCTCGCAGGCGCTACGAAACTCGTTGACTATGCGATCGCGATCCTGCGGTGAGGCGTCAATCGGTACGAGATCGTTATCGTGAAAGTTAACTCCGTAAGCGCCGAGCTCGCCGAGCATCCGCACTGCTTCTACCGGAGTTAGCGTTGGACGAACAGCGTCGCCGAATGGATCGCGTCCGCGATTGCCGACGGTCCATAGGCCGAACGTGAATTTGTGCTCGCGGCGCGGTGTGTAATTCCCCTGTGACATACCTAATCTCCTTCTCACTTGGACAGGATTTTGCTCCTGTTTAGCGCCCTCGTAGTTCATTGATCTTCTTCGTAAACTCGTCGACGTTGTCCTGCTTGATCACGAGCGTCGGAATAAAGATCTGCTTGCTTGCCGGGACTGCTGACTTGTCGCCTTTGAGATACTGCTGCATCAATTTAATCGCCTGATAACCAAACTCGAAAGGTTGTTGCACAACCGTCGCATAAATCGCGCCCTGTTTCACACCCGTGAGCGTTTCGTCTTCTTCGTCAAAGGCGATGATCTTTACCTGACCTACCTTGTTGGCGTCTTGCACGGCGTTTAAGATCGCCGGACCGTTGTAACTCCAAAGACCGACGAGCCCGGCGACATCAGGGTGACGCACAAGCGTGTCAGACACATTCGACTTCGCCCGCACACGATCGGTGTCGTCGGTTCTGATATCGAGTATCTCGATGTTTGAGCCTTCCAGCGTTTCACGGATTCCCTGCGAACGCTCCTGAGCATTGCGCGCATCGAGCTTTCCGACGAAGAGCATGATCTTGCCGCCCTGCGGCAGCGCTTCTTTGATCAAGCCGCCCGCAACGCGTCCCGCGGCAACGTTGTCGGTCCCGACGTAGAACGCGCGATCACTATTCGGCGCATCCGAATCCTGCGTCACCACGAGCGTGCGCTTCGCCGTCTCGTTGAGCGCCTGCGTCTGATTGTCAGGATCGACCGGGCTGACTGCGATGCCCTCGACGCCCCTCGCCAGCAGATCGTCCAGCAGTCGTTTCTGCTCGGCGGCTGTTCCGTCTGATGGAATCCTGAATTCCACAGTTACGTCGTTGAGCTCGGCGTCGGCCTTTTCGGTGCCCTTGCGGGCGATGGTCCAAAAGTCGGATGTGTTGTTTGTAACGAAAGCCAGTCGCAGGTTTCCGCCAGTGCTCCCGCTATTAGCCGGGCCGGTATTGTTCGTACACGATGCAAATAACATCAAACACGCACACATAAGCCCGCAAATTATTTTCATACTGTCCTCCATCTGTGTAATCTGTGGATTCCGAAAGCTGCGCTGCCTGGTGACGAACCACGAAAGATGTACGGCTGATGTCCTGTCAACACAGCAAAGCTGTGGGCAACATCCTCCACAGTGTCCTCAGCGTCGCGGTTTCCCAGAACAGCGACCGTGCCGCCACTGCCGCCACCGGTGATCTTCGCGCCAAAAAGTCCACGACGCGCTCCGGCTGATCTCACTAGTTCAACGAGCAAGTCTGTCTCCTTCGCACCAAGGCCGCAAGCCGAATAGCTCGCGTGCGACTCGTACATCAATTGTCCCAACGCCAGCTTTTCTTCGTCGCCCAAGTCACCGCGTAACAAATCAGCGAACCTGTTTACTCGGAAATTTTCATAGACCGCGTGTGATACAGGAGCGCGAATCGCGTACGTCCGCCCAGGCTCGACCTTCGTCACCGGATCGCTGGTTCCTCCGTAACGCGCGAGAAACTCCTCTCCACTCAAACTCTCCGGCAGCGTCGCTGCAAATCTTTCTTCAAACTCAGCCGGCGCGAGGTTCGCCAGATAACCGTGCCAGTCTGGATCATCGATCACAACTCGATCGCCGTGCTGCTCAACACTTAATCCAGCGAGATCGGCGATGATTCGATAACCCATGAATGTTCCCGCTCGCACTGAGCCGTAATCGCCGCCGCCAACAGAATGACGCGTGCCTGAATCAAGTCCCCACACGGCGAGATCTTCAGGCAACGAGATGGTTCCAAGCAACTCAGCCGGCTGGCAGACCATGGCGAGTAGTTGATTCGCTTCGCCGCACGCCACGCTCATCTGGTCCATCACACCACATGGCGCTCCTACCACGAGGTTCTCAACCTTTTGGCACAGCAGCGCGATCTCCCGTGGCGCAAGTTTAATGTTGAAGGCTTCGACTACTGCACTCATGGTCGCGACTTCGAGCGCCGCGGAAGAACTCACCCCCTTGCCCTCGGGAACGCGCGATGAAATCAGCAGACGCGCGCCTTGATCGAAACGCGTTCCGAGCTCTCGCATCAAAACGTGAAAAACACCCGCGACGTATGCAGCCCACTGATTACTTTTGAAAAGCGCACGAGCTTCGTCGTATTCGATCGGCTCGCCATCACGCTCCAGATCCGCGAGCCGCATTTCAAACATCAGTGTTTCCTGTGCCGCTAAACTGATCAGACGCAACCGTCGTGTTTCGTCTTTTTGCAACGCCACGAGTGCGGCTTCCGCAATCGGCAATTCAAGCACGAGCGAGCCTGAGTAGTCGGCAATGCCGCCCATCACATCAAGCCGGCCCGGCGCGCGCGCGATGATGATGTCCTGTTGCGAGTCAAAGAGCGCGGGCCTGTCAAGTCCTTCGATAAACTCGGACACATCGGCCAGCTTCACAGGATTTACATAATTATTCATGATTAACATGTAAAGCCAAACCGCGTTCCTTCAACGCCTTGCGCAACAACGGCTCAATCTCATCGCGGATTGCCTGGTTCGCATATCCCGCCCAGGCCATGTCAGGCTCGACAGCGAGCGGGGCACGCAAAGCATCACCGCGCTCATCAGTAACAATGACCCCCGCCTCGCGGGCGATTAACTCCGTACACAAATCATAAGGATGACAACAGAGACCAAGAGCAAGCCCACGCCGGTTCAGCAGTGACTCAATCAACGGACGCAAGTCCGCCACGAAACGATCGTGTCCCATCATCAGCTCATAGAGTTGACCACCGGAGGAGAGATACTGATCCTCAAAGCAATGTGTCTTACCCGGCTGCACTGGACCAAGCGCGCCGCGAACGATCTCTTCATCAATAGCGGCGAGCTCGTCGCGTGCGCCAGGGAAGAAGCGTGCGATCATCGCAAAGCCATGCCGGATCGTAGTCGCTCGCGACGGACGCAGCGTTAGCGTCTTTCGTTCACCAGTTAACCGGTTGAATCTTTCAGCATGCGGCCCTTCGCCGCGGATGGCCCAGAGCAAGTCGCAGAGATGTTGCTTCACCGGCGGTATTTCAGTTTGTACAGCAAGCTCGATGTCCTGGAGGTTTGTGCCTGCGCCACGATTCGGAGCCACTCCCGTCAAGACCCACGCACTTCTCTTCTGATACATCAGGCCGCGTGTACCATCGATCGGATCGACAATGACGCGCCAAACTGCATCCTGCTCGGTCGCTCCAACTGGTAACACGAGCGGCCCGCTCTCGATCCCCTCGGCAATAAGCACGAGCGGCGCGATGCTCGCCAATTCCTTTTCAAAGAACTCAATCAGTGCGGCTTCACTGATCCGATCGACTGCGTAGATCGTGTCGCCAGTTGATTCGTCGTCAGCGACTGCGGCAAGTTGTTCCAGTTCCGCTTGCTCACACTCCGCAAGGACGGTATCACGCACTCGCTCGTGAATCCGGCGAATCGGGTCCAGCAGATCTCTCACGTCGCGGATCATTGCCGCTCCTCAGCAACGTGTTTGTAATGCACATCCGATTGCGAGCGCAGTTCTTCTGCCTTTTCTTCCGGAGCAGTATCGGAGAGGAAGTTGCCGCCACCAATTTCCGGTCCTGCCAGGTACTTAAGAAGATTCGGACGCCGCAGCGGCGGATGAAACTCAATGTGAAAGTGGAAACTCGAGTAGTCACCGCCGTCAGTAGGAGCTTGATGTAATGGCATCACATAAGGAAAAGGCATCTGCCAAAGGTTGTCGAACTTTACGAGTACCTGTTTCAGCAATGCAGCAAAGTCGCGGAGCTCTTCGGGGTCGAGGGTGGCGATGCTTGCGTGTGTTGCCTTTGGCGCGACAAAGACCTCGTAAGCGTAGCGCGCAAAGTAGGGGACGAAAGCGATGGCTGTTTCATTCTCGCAGATGATGCGCCGGCCGTCTTCCTTCTCGGCGCGAATCACATCCTGAAATAAAACGCGCCCGGTTTCCGCGAAATGGCGATCACTGGCGCGCGCTTCGGTTTCGATTGTCTTGAAGACGAAATTCGTGGCGTAGATCTGGCAGTGAGGGTGTGGGTTTGAAACACCTACTGCTTCGCCTTTGTTTTCAAAGATCAATACGTGCTTGATCTCCGGGTGAGCACTAAGCGCCAGATACTGTTCCTGCCATACCCGGAGCAGGTTTTCGATTTCGGCCGGCTCGAGTTCGGCAAGCGTGAGCCCGTGGTTTGGGCTGTAGCAAACTACGCGTGCGATCCCTGTTGCTGGTCTATTGCGATAAATACCCGGCGCGGTTTGGAGTGTTTGCGGCGCGTCAAAACCGACGCAAGGGTGATCGTTGTCGAAGACGAACGTGCTGGTGTAGTTGTCGTTTCGCGCGCCGCTAACACGCGGGTTGCCCGGGCAAAGATAGCAATCCGCTACGTATTCGGGCAGCGCCTCTTCGTTGTGGTCAATCGTCTCGCCGCTCCACGGTCGATTCTGCCTGTGAGCAGCTACGATTACCCACTCCTCGCGCAATGGATGCCAACGCTCTTCCCAGTACATATTCAGACCAGTGCGATCTGCAAGCGAGTTACTGAAGCAGGGGGAAAGCTAAAAGATATAACGCCGCCTGTAACCGCGACTTGTTCGGCGCGCGGTTGCACGGCTCTCGGATTCTCAAACGTGTTGTGTGCGTGAACGTCGGGCATCGCCAACACCTGCGCCTGAGCGCTGCTGACACTTGCGCCGCGTAGTGCAATCTCCGTCTCGCGCGGCTCGCTGAGGTGTGGGTTAGTTACCGTCAACGTCACTTGCTTGCCACTAATCGAACCTGAACCCGATAGGCCCCAGAATTCCGCGGGTTTGTCAACGCGCGTGTACTGCACCTCAGGCGCGCTGAAGACAGTGCGCACTGCACGGCCGCTCATGTGCGGCATGAACATCTCAAACACGTGGAAAGTCGGCGTCAGTATGAACTTGTCTTCGTGCGCGAGAAAGAGCGCGTGCAGGCAATTGATCAGTTGTGCAACGTTCGCCATCGCAACCTTGTCTGCATGGCGGTTGAACGTGTCCAGCGTGAGGCCGGCGAGAAGTGCGTCACGCATTGTCGACTGTTGGCCCAACAGGTGCGAGGGGGCCACTTCCGATCCCGGTTTATACCACGCTCCCCATTCATCGACGACCAGTTTGACGCGATGCTGCCGGTCGTATTCGCCCATGATGGTCCAATGCTGATTGATCAGCGACTCCATGCGGTCAGCCTCGCGAAGCAACTCGTAATACTCTGCTGTGTCAAACTTGAGGGCATCGCCTTTCGCGGCGAACCAGTCGTTGGTCTTACCCAGGCCAAGATTCCACGCGTAGTGATGCAGACCCCAACCATAAATTCCACCAAACAAGCCGCGGTTCTTCTCCGCAGTCTTTGAGAAGAAACCGCGGGTCCAGTTGAAGTCGTCGACGTTCGCGCCCGACGCGATGAAGCTCAGGTTAACGCCGTAGCGAGGAACGGCGGCTGTGAATCGCCTGTATTCAGCGGCGTATTCTTCGGGTGTGAAGTTTCCACCGCAGCCCCACGATTCGTTGCCTACGCCCCAGAAACGAACCCGGAACGGTTCACGATTCGGCAACTCGTTGCTCGCGCGCCGCTCTGCACCTGTTGTAGAACCTGCGGGCGAGTTGCAGTACTCGATCCACTCGTAGAATTCCTGCGCGCCCATTCCGCGCACATTTGCGGCGAGGTATCCTTCGGCGCCAGTCAACTGGCAGAAGCGAAGAAACTCGTTTGTGCCGAAGTGGTTCGTTTCAAACTTCCATGGACCATCAGGAGCGTTCCTGGGCCATTCAGGCGCGTCAGCCCAGAAGTTTGTCCGCTTCGGACGCCGAGCGCGTGGTCCAATACCATCGCGCCAATCGTAGCTATCCGCGAAGCAGCCGCCCGGCCAACGTATGACCGGAGCTTTTATACGTTTCAAAGCGTCCACGAGTGCGGTGCGAATACCGGCGGTGTTTGGGATTTTGGAGTTTTCTCCGACCCAAATGCCGTCATAGACCACGCCGCCGAGGTGTTCGGCGAAATGGCCATAGATGTGTGGACTGATCGTGCCAATTTCTTCGCCGATCAAAACTTCAATCCGCGAGTCAGCGGCGCGAGATGAATACGCGAGGCCACGCTCAACGATAGCCGCGGCAGCAAGCGCGGCTGCACCACTCAAGAAGTCACGTCTAAACAATCCTGTTCATCCTGTTAAAGGTTTTAGAAACGAACATTACTTAATCTCTTCACGACCAGTCGCAGTTCCTCATCTTCCTGCTTCTTCTGAGTGTCGCTAAGACGCTTGAAGCTGGCCATCGCGGACTGCGCCTCCGCGCTTCGTTTAAGTCGACCGTACGCGAGCCCTAACTGGTAATAAGCCTCACTCACATTCGGGTCGAGCTTGATGACTTGCTCGAGTTCCGCGACGGCTTCCGTCCAGCGCTGCGAGCGCATAAAGAGTTTGGCGAGGGAGAGACGCGCCGGCATGAAGGTCGGATCCATCTCGGCAGATCGTCTGAGATGTGTTTCGATGACTTTGTTGTCAGCATTCATCTGCTTCAGCATCGTGTCGGCAATCAGATGGTGAACAACGGCGAGTTTCGGATCCGCGCCTAGAGCACGTTCGTACAGCGAGATCGCTTCGGCGTATGCTCCTGTCTTTGCGCGTAGCAAGCCAAGGTAAGCAAACGCCGGCGCAAATTTCGGATCGAGATCAATTGCTTTTCTAAAAGCCCGCTCAGCCTCTTCATTTTTATCGAGCTTGAAGTTGGCGAATCCGAGTGCGAACCAGAGACGCGATGACGAAGGAAACGACTGGATCGACTCTTCAAGCCTGATAACAGCGGCGCCTGGCGCGTTTGAGTTCGTTAACAGAATGCCGTAGTCGAAGCGATACTTTTCAGACTTCGGATCGCGCTGTATAGCCAGCCGCATTGCGGGGATCGCGTTTTCCAGGTGACCGCTTTGCTCGTAAACGTCCGCCAACAGAGCGTAGATACCCGCAGAGTCATGACCGCGCGCGACTGATGCTTCAAGCGTTCGACCAGCGCCACGAAGATCGTTGCGCGCGAGGTAAACCCGCGCCAGCCGCACGACTGACTCAGTGTCCGCGAGATTGAGACTGACTGCCGCGGTCAGTTCAGCTTCAGCTTCTTTCAAGAGTCCTGCTTCGAACAGTGCAGCACCGAGCTCGGCTCGCGCCGCGGGATCGTGGGCACGAGTTGCGCTTTCTGCGTTCAAAGCGGTCGCATAGTTCTGGTAGTAAGTTGATGCCGACGCGTGGTCCTTAAGACGTAAAGAGATCGCAGTCAACGCGCGGGCGATTTCGACGTCCGGCTTGATCGCAAAAGCACGTTTGAACAACTCGGCGGACGCGCGCAGATCGTCAGGCGTGCCGCCAGCAAAGCGTATCTGTGCGAGATTGACTAGCGCGTTTGGCTGGTTAGGGTCGAGCTTCAGCGACCTTTCAAATTCAACAGCAGCCAGATTTGGTCTGCCACTGCGCATCAGGATCGCGCCATAATTGTTTCTCGCCGACGCGCGATTAGGCTCAGCCCTCACAGCCGCCGAGAAATGTCGTTCAGCCTCTTTCAGATCGCCGGCGCTATCGGCAATGATGCCGAGGTACGTGTGCGCGGTCACTTCCCTCGCATTGATGCTGAGGGCTTTCTGAAAAGCTTCCCGCGCGGCGGCAGTATCCCCGCGCTCGTACGCCGTGACTCCATCATCAACGAGTTGCTTTGCTTGTTGACCTCGCGTCTGCGCGTTGCAAACACTGAAGGCCACAACGAGGCACATAAAGCACAAAAGGGGGGTTCTAAATTCTTTAAGCCTTACAACCATTTGTGCCTTTGTGCTTTTTTTGGCCTTATCCTCTCCTTAGAAGACGAATCTACCACCTACTTGTATTCTTCGTGGTTGGAAGATATCGGCGTTGCGCGCCGAGATGCCAAAGTTCACGTCGTCAACGTTGACGTTTGCCAACCCGAAGCGCCCGCGATTGAACACGTTGAAGAATTCGGCACGTATCTCGAAGTACGTTGTTTCCGAGATCTTAGTCTTCTTCATGAGGCTGAAATCCTCCGTGAAGAAAGGCTGTGCCCGCAGATCAGAATACGTCGGCGCGGCGTTACCGAAGAAACGAAGCGGATCAGCATAGTAAGCAGCGTAAGCCGGATTCACGGTTGTACCGTCGAGCGTGAACGGAGGCGCCGCGCGGAAATCAGGCGGGCGCGAAAACGCCGCCGGGTTGAGGTAACGATAGTCCACACCACCCGCAGGAATGTCTGTGTAGAACGGTAGTCCAGTGACATTCGGTCGCAAATTTCCCAGGTAACCAGCAAGTTGCAGGAAGTCTCTTTGTCCTCCGGCGACAAACGGCGTCAGCGCCGGGCCACTCCGGTAGCGATGGATTCCGGTTACCTGGAATCCCCCCACCAGGCGATCAACGAAACCACCCTGATTAAGGAATCGCTTCCCTTTACCGAACGGCAACTCGATTATGTAGTTGAAAACCAGCGAGTGCGGCGGAATGTTCGGCGAAACGGAACGAAGCGGTCTGCGATCGAACGGGTTCTGGATCACTCCGTTAAGTGGAGAGTCGCCGAAGATGTCTTCGCCCGCGTCAGTAATTAACTTAGCGAACGTGTACGAAAGCCCACCTTGTATGCCCTGCGCAAAACGTCGCGTTAAGTCAACCTTTCCTGCGTTATAAAAACTCTGTCCCTGGCTTTCCAAACGGTTGTTGATGATCCCGTACTGCGGGAACGCTCTGAGTGATTGTGCAACCGTACGAGAGAACGCTCCTCCCTGAGTATTAAATCCCGGATACACGGCATCAGGGCTTGCGGCCAACGGAACTCCGACACTTGCCGCAAACTGGCGCTCCAGCGGCGTCACGTCGGCCAGCGGTTTTTGCAACAGTGGTAAGCCGAGCTTCAGTGCGTTCAGCGGTATCTTATTGATCGGATCGAAGTTTGAACGCAGTCGCGTGCCTTTGCTACCGATGTAAGCGACTTGAACGGCGAACTGCCACGGCAACTGGCGCTGTACGTCGAGACTGTACTGCGCGGTGCGACCCGTCTTGAAATTCTTGTCGAAGTAGTCGATGTCGGTGCGGTCGAGTTGGCCCACTGCCTGATCGCTCGGATTCGCCTGGGGCACTGACGGATAGTTGTCCAGCGTGATAAAGGCATCGAGACCACCGTTGATGTTGACAGCGCCAGGACTGTAACCAAGCACGCCGGTGTTGCCGAAGTCGTTATAGACGACCGGGGCATAGTAGATGCCATAGCCGCCGCGCACGACGGTCTTGTCGTTTATCGAGTAAGCGAAGCCGAAGCGCGGCCCCCAATTAGTTTTATCCGGATTGACCAGTCCGAAGTTGGCAGCCTGTAGACCGCCTTGCCCGGTTGCTCCGACGATCGCTCCCGGCCGCCCGCCTGCCGCCGGGTTAGGTGTGTCCGGATCAAAGCCGCGCATGAAGCCGCGCGCCTCTTCGCGCGGGCGACCGTAGTCGTACCGGATACCAATGTTCAGTGTCAGTTTCGGAGTGACCTTGATGTCGTCCTGCGCGAAGAAGGCAGTCGAGAAAAATCGCAGCGCCGGATCGATCGTCTGATTGCTGTTGAATGAAAACTCGGGCCTGCCAGTGATAAGACTGGCGATGGGCCAACCCTGATTGAAGTCGTTTGTGTTGCCCGTTTGGTTGCTGCGGAAGTTGAAGTTACCGCCGATATCGAAGTGAGCGGCGTTGTTCAACTGCTGCGTACGCACTTCGCCGCCAAACTTCAACGTATGCCGGCCGCGTAGAAGGGTCGACACGTCGCTCAAGTGAACGGAGTTATCGCGAACGCGATTGTCGAAGAAAGTCGAACCGCCGGCCTGATAAGCTCGCGGATCGGTCGAGGTCACGGGATCACCGTATCCGGGAAAACCAATCAGCGGGAGGCCGAAGTTCTGCGTAGCGTTCGGGCTCAGTCCGAGTGAGCTAACGGGAATGCCGCGCGTGAAGTTGAAGTTCTGCACGTCGGAACGCGAGAAACCCGCGTTGAAGTGGTTGATAAACGATGGCGTCGCAGTCCAATCGTGTTGCAGGCGCGCGTAGTACGACTTGAAAGTCTGGTCCCAGACGCCCTGTGCAACGAAAGGCTCTGGGAAACGTGGGAAGCCGCCTTTAATGCTGGGCAGCTTGCGAAATGTGTAACTGAAGTTGAGCGTCTGCCGGTCGGTCATGTTGTGCGTGATCTTCGTCACGTAATAGTCCGTCTCGGCGGTCGTGTTGGTGTTAGCGCGGAAGTTGCGAAAGACGGTTGACCCGTTCGGCCCCGTCTGGTTTGGCAATGGAAACAGGTTGACGAAGTTCTGACCGATTGGCGAGATACGAGCTCCGCCCAGGTACTGATCGAGCCGGTTACCCGGAATAGCGGTACGCGCTCCGACAGGTTGCGACGGATCGAAAATCTGTACCGGCCCACCGAAGAACTGAAGCACGTAAGGATCAGTCAACAGCTCGCCGAAATCACCGTTGCGCATTCTTAAAGTCGGAACAGTCAACTCAACCGTTTCAGACTGCGACGTTCGGTAGCCTCCGTAGTTAAAGAAGAAGAATGTTTTGTTTCTGCCGCTCCAGATTGCCGGACCGCCCTCGCCAAATCGCGGCAGAGTAAGAGGCCCACCGACACTGAAGCCGAAATCAAACTGCCGATCGAGTGGCTTATCGAAGCCCAGTAGCCGATTCCGATCGATGTTTGCGTTTAGCGCGTCGTTGATGTGAAAGAGGTAGGCCTCGCCATGAAAGTCGTTGCTGCCGGTTTTGATCGTGAAGTTGACGACGCCGCCTGAAGAATTGCCAAACTCTGAAGAGTAGCTGCTTGTCGACAGTGTGAATTCCTGGAAGGCGTTCGGTCCGGGTGCGACCTCGGAAAAGAAAGTTCCATTCTCACCGCGCCGCGTTTGGGCGCCGTCGATCAGAATGTCCGCGCCGAGGCCCTGTCCTCCGTTGATGCGAAAGTTGGTGGCGTTTGTGCCGGTGCTGCCGGAGGTCGCGCCTGTCGGTGTCCGGTCGTTTGATACAACACTGCTGTCGAGGAAGATGAATGACAAAGGAGAGCGCCCGCCGCTCTCCGAGGCAACGAGCAAGGGTAACTCCCGCACTTGGCGCTCGCTCACGTTGAGCTGTTGCACGGGCGTTTCAGTTTGCAGGACCGGGACAGTGTCAGCCGAAACTGTTACCGTGTTGCCGATCTCTCCGACTTCGAGTGTGACATCTACGGTGCGCGTGATTTGCACCGCAACTTTGACGTCTTCAATTGAGGCGGTTTTGAAGCCGGCGGCCTCGACTTTTACCGTATAGGTAACGGCTTGTAATTGTGGGATGGTGTAGTTCCCTTCGTTATTTGTGCGTGCCTCGCGAACTTCGTTCGTTTCAAGGTTCAAGGCCGTCACCTTTGCATCGGCAATTACGGCGCCGGCCTGGTCCGTGACTCTCCCGGTTATTGCACCACGATCGCTTTGGGCAAAGATTGATGAAACACATGCAAGCACGAGCAATCCAGCGATAGTCAAATGACGGGCTCTCATTACCACCTCCCAGTGAATAGAAAACGCCAAAACCGGCAAAAATTAGCTGTCTGTGTGTAAACTTTCCCGAATCGATTAATGGGTTTGCTCATTTACTCCACAAATGAGCACGAAGTCAAGGATTATCTGGCGAAAGGCCACACATGAACCACAAAAGAAATTTGTCTAAAGCCGTTCAAGTCGCAAGTGTTCTGATCATTTGTTCCTCTTGTGCTTTTTTGTGGGAAAGGCGTTTATCGGCATTCGCGCCGGCCCAGGTCCAGGGCGATGTCCGTCAGGTTCACGATCCCAGCATCATCAAGGATGGAGACACCTTCTATCTATTCTCGACGAGAGCTGGCATCGCCATCAGATGTTCGAAAGACTTGATCAACTGGCGCTTGTGCGGTGACGTATTCGCTCACCTGCCGGAATGGGCAGTCCAGGACGTGCCGGGTCTCAGAGGTTTGTGGGCTCCGGACGTGTCGTACTTCAATCGCAAATACCACCTCTACTATTCTGCTTCGACGTTTGGCAGCAATCGTTCCAGCATCGGCCTGGCGACCAATGAGACTCTCGATCCAACCAGTGACAAGTACAAGTGGGTAGACCAGGGAAAGGTAATCAGTTCAGACGCGCGAGACGACTGGAATGCGATCGATCCAAATGTTGTGCTTGACGAGCAGGATCAGCCGTGGTTGTCGTTTGGGAGTTTTTGGGGAGGCATAAAACTGCGCAAACTTGAAAAGGCAACCGGCAAGCTTTCCACTCATGATCAAACTCTGTACTCACTGGCGAGCCGGCCCCGAACAGCAGAGTTGCCGGGGGCAATTGAAGCTCCGGCTATCATCCGGAAGAACAACTACTACTATCTCTTTGTATCTTTCGACTTCTGTTGTCGTGGAAAAGACAGCACCTACAACATTCGCGTCGGCCGCGCGCGCCGCCTCACCGGACCATACATCGATCGAAGCGGCAAACCGATGATGGACGGGGGCGGAACACTCGTGGTGGCTGGTGGAAGCCGTTGGGCCGGCCCAGGGCACTGTTCCGTCCTGCGAGACAAGGACGGTGACCGGCTGGTCTATCATGCTTACGATACACAGTCGCGCGGTGTCTCAACCCTGCGAATCGCGCCTATTCTTTGGGACTCGGAAGGCTGGCCCACGATCCCGAACGCGGGCATTCATCCATGACCTCGAGAGTTACAGTTTGGGAAAGTCACGACGACTCGTATGCCACAAAGCCAGCACTTCTATTGAGGGTTTACGTGTTACTCGGTAGTACAGATGATACCGTACGCGAGCCAAGTGAACGCGACGGACATCTTCCATTTCGGCGTTTCGGGCGCGCGCGCCTTGCCGGGGTGTGAGGCTATGAGCTTCAAAGCGTTCTCAAAATCAACCACAAACGCGTCGGGCGCTTTTGGTCTGTTTGTGGTCCACCATTTCGCCGCTTCTTCGATAGCCCGAGCCGCACTGTCAACAATGCGAACGGGTAACGGTGAGTTCATGAATGGCGAATCTTTTGAAGGAGCTCGGAGGCGCTGATAAATTGTCCTCGATCGGCTTCAGCGATAGCAGCTAGAAGCTCAGTTTCCTGCTCAGGGTCGAGTTCAAACGTCTCATCACCTTCATGAGCCAGAAGTGTGACTGTAGTGCCGTCAGGCAAGTCTCTGCTATCGATTTCGATTACTCCATTATTTACTTTTCCGGTAGTTATAAGCATGTTCGGATTCTAGCATCTTGTCATAACCCACTGACAGTCCGGGTTTATCACGCTCGGTGTACATCGATCCCCATACTAATGAAAGGCGCTATCGCGTCGTCCGATACGCCCTTGTCGGTAATCAGGATGTCTATTTCCTCGAGTGGACAGATCAGAGCGGTACCAACCGCGCCGATCTTACGGTGGTCGGCCACAACGATTTTTTGGCGTGCCTGGCGCATCATGGCGCGATGAATGGTGGCCTGGTCCGGATAGTTCGTAGTTAGACCATGTTCGGCATGGATCCCGTCGACGCCGATGAATACCTTGTCTACAAAGATCTCGCCGACATTTTCGATAGCTGAAGGCCCGACCAGCGCGAACCAGTCTCCACTCAGGAATCCGCCTGTAACGATGACCTTCAGATCGTCGCGGTTACTCAACTCCATTGCCACATTCACGGCGTTCGTCAAAACGGTAATGCCTTTATGTAGACAGACGCTGCGGGCAACCTGCGTCGCGGTCGTTCCGGCGCCGATGGCAAGGATGTCGCCATCGCTTATCAGTTCAGCCGCGACCAGACCGATACGACGTTTTTCCGCGCCGCGCTGTCGCTCTTGTTCGTGATAGTAGGAAATGTGACGAAAGGGCTCGTAGAGCAACGGCTGGAGGGGAACAGCGCCGCCATGGCTGCGCCGGAGCAGTCCGCGTTGCTCCAGCTCGCCGAGATCCCGGCGGATGGTCGCGGGCGACACCTTCAGGCGCTTCGCCAGCGGAAGCACAGAAACCTTACCCACGCGCAGCAGTTCCTGCAGGATCTTTTGGGCGCGCTGTTCGGTAGCAGAGGGTTCGTTATTCAAAGGTGGCCGCGAGGTTTTACCTCCTTGCGGCTCCGCATCTTATTGCGTTGCCTAGATAACGTCAAACCACGCACGAACATTTTGGTTGGACCAACTGAAGCGCATGTAAGAAGATCGCCCTGGGACCAACGCGCGAAGTGCGTGTAAGCATATGGCCCAGGGTGGAGCGAGCTTGACCCACCCTACATGCTTCTGCCCGCATTCGCGGGCTCATCTGTGTTAGTTTTGCGGCGCTTCAGTCAACTTCAGGATTACGCGCTCCTGATCACGTTGACGACTGCGCAATTCATCGGCGCGATCAAACATCCTCTTTGCCGCTTCTTTTTCACCTAGTTTTGCGTAGACCAATCCGAGTTGATAATTCGCCCGCAGGTCGTTGGCGTCGAGTTCAACGGCGCGTTCTAGTGCTGAACGAGCTTCAGTGTAATTACCTGCTTCGCGATACGCGGCTCCGAGCGCGGCATGGGCTGCGGCGTGGTCAGGGCGTGACTGGACGACCCGCCGAAATGTGTTGATAGCTGCCGCACGGTTGCCCGCTTTCTCGAAACTCACTCCAATCAAGTACTCGGTATCCGCGTCCGCTTTGAGACTGAGACTGCGTTGCAGCGCGGCCTGTGCGTCTGAAATTCGTTGCTGGCGAAGCAATGCCGCGCCCAACAGGTAAAAGCCGCCAGGATCGCGCGGCTGGAGAGAAACATAGGTGTTCAGCAAGCGAGTTGTTTCGAGAGTTTCGCCCTTGGTCCAATGTGCCGCTGCAAGCGCGTAGAGATAAGCAGGTTCGCGCGGGTAATCTCGGTGCAGCCGCTGGAAGACAGGCAGAGCATCGAGGACCAGGCCCATCTGCAAAGTCGTTACACCAAAGTCGTAAAGAACTGCGGAAGAATCTGGCGCAACACGGCGCGCATGTACGAGATGAGAAAGCGCCTTTTCGAGATTACCAGTGGCGCGCGCGACTCTTGCCAGAGCACGCAGTGTCGCAACATCGTCAGCCTTGAGGGTCAGTGCTGCCGTCAGATGTTCCTCCGCTTTCTCATACTGCTTCATTGCGGCGTTGACGACTCCGAGTGCGTAAACGATTGGAAACGCACTTTGTTGAGCGGTGTTCAGGATACTGAGCGCGTCGTCGTTGAACCCCGCTTTCACAAGCAACATCGCAAACTCAGCTTGCGTTTCGGGATTGACGGAGTTTGATTTTTGAAACTCCGCTGCTAATTCGCGCACCTCCTCCAGTCGTTTGAGACCTATCAACGATCTCAGCGAGACGAGGAAGTAGTCGTCCGTAACTGCGGCGCGTGGGACAAGGCGTAAATGTTCTCGCGCCTGGCGGTAGTTACCTTTGTCTGCATATAGCGTTGCTAGATTCAAATTGATGTTTGGACGATCGGGCGCGAGTTTGTGCGCGCGGAGCAGGATCTGCATTGCCTGGTCGGGTCGGTTCGTGGTCAGGAAAAGTTCGCCGAGATTCATGTGTGCACCGAGATGCGAAGGCGAACCGGCGAGTGCACGCCGGAAGAGTCGTTCTGCTTCGGCGGTCCGATCCTGTTTTGCGCGAACGACACCAAGAAGATTCAGAGCATCGACATCG
>JAICGZ010000063.1 GCA_025922875.1 Pyrinomonadaceae bacterium | reverse complement strand
GGCGAACTAAAGGCCAGCCCGTTATCGCGCAGCTTGGACTTGTGGCCTTCACCTTAATGGCGTTTACACCGGCGTGGGGAACGAACTATATGGCTTGGCTGGACCCATTTCCAATTGTTCTCGGACTCTGGCCGGCGGTCATCTATTATTCAGCCAGTGGAGCGATGCTGGTTTATCTATATTTCATCGATGATGATGAATCTACGCCGCTAATGCCTCTGTGTTGGATAGCTGTTTTATTGTTGACGTGGCTCTTTCTTAAACGAACCAGATCACCAAAGAAATTTGAATACGAAGAGCGCTCACTATCGATGTGAGTCTTGCGGTGCTAATAACTCCAAGGCATTTGAGACTTGCAAAGTCTGGTGGTCCAAATCTGTGTCCCTGAAAGTGAATGGCTCCGACGCATCCACAATCATTTTGACCCTGCTGAGCTTATCCGGTTCTTCAGCGGCTACTAACGACATCCGGCTGGAACCTCTTCTTCAGATTTAATGCCGGCCGTTCTACTAAGTAATAAGACAAAGAACTCACCATCAGCGTCGCCGCGACCGCGATGCACAGTTTGAGTGGCCAGCTTAAGCTCACAAAACTAACCGCTTTGAACAGCGGGTAATGCCAAAGATAAACGCCGTAAGAAATACGACCTAACCAGACTAAAGGGCTGTATTCGAGGAGTCTGGGCAATAAACTCGAGGGTGAGAGCACGACGTTGACGAGAAGCACCGCTGTTGCGCTGGCCAGCAGTGTGAATCCGCCCACGTGCATAAACGGGGTGGCGTAGCCGGTTGCGAGCAGACAAAGAATGATGAAGATGAATGCCGGTATTAATAAAGGTCTAAAGCTGCGGTTGCGAAACAGACCCCAACTCACGCACATAGCTGTGGCACACCCGATCAGCAATGCGTCCGCCCGCGTGTCGATGCCGTAGTACGTCCTTACCGGCAGAGCTCCGAGCTGTTGCAGCGTAGCCCGGTGAAATGCTGACGCGAACGCCAAAAGTAAAGTGATTACCACCAGCCGTTTTCTGCTTACGCCCAGCTTCAAAGCACCTAACAAGAGCAACGGCCAAATAAGATAAAAGTGTTCCTCGATTGCCAGCGACCAGGTGTGTTGAAGCGCGCCCAACCGGATGTTGAAGAACGCCAGCGCCAGATCAGAAGCGTAGAGGAAAGCTATGGGCATGCCCCGGCGCGTGTCGTCTGCTTCCGCGGACAGAAAAAGAATATCTGCAAGGAAGTACAGGGTCGTGAGTAAGACTAACAAAGCAGGCACCAGCCTCAATGCTCGTCGCCAGAAAAACCTCTTGAGACTGATCGCGCCGGTATGTTCCCACTCCTCGAGCAATAGCGCAGTGATGAGAAAGCCACTCAGGACAAAGAAAATATCAACGCCGGCGCTGCCGCCTTTCAGGAGAGACCAGCCAAACAGGTGGTGCGTGTGAAAAGCCAGTACGCCAAGAATCGCAATACCTCGCAGCCCGTCCAGCGCGGTACGATACCCGAGTGTGAACGGAGCAGACTTTTCGCTGACCCGCGGCTCCGAGCTGACTAGATTTAAGGTAGCGCTGCTCATCACCGTTGGCGAAACTTCAATTCGCGATGCCGAGGTTTTGCCGCAGACTCTTCTTTCTGACCTTCCAGATCACCGCGTCTACAACGTAGTGATGGAAGTTAATTGTCTGATAAGCGACCGCGAAAAGCGGCAGTGACGTAACGATCGCCAGCGCCGGTGAGATCCAATTCAGTGTCGTCGCAAGTGTGCTGTAAAAGACGGTGGAGATGGCGAGACAAACGGCGAAGTAAACAACGACGTTCTTTCGCTGGCTGAGGTAAGACAGAAACCGGTGCCGGGTGTCGATCTGGTTCTTGAACCGGTTGTTATTGAACATCCAGACGGTGAGGATGTACTGGCAGTTGTGCCAGATGTTCAGCACGAGCCAGCCGTGGTTGATGTCGCTGATCAAAAGATATCCGGCGCCAAAAACAATCAGATGCGAACACATGTAAAGCGTGTGTGCGACTGGGAGCCGCCCTTCGCTATACGCTTTGAGCTGTTGGGAGATCCAGCCTGCGGTAACGATCAACGCGAACGCGCCAGCCACTGATACGAGCCAAAACGGGACCGGAAGGACCTTGACCTCAGTGAAAAGATACTCGCCTGGAGCTTGATAAGAGCGGTAGAGAATTCCCCAAACCGGAACGGCGTAGATCGTCAGATTTGTAAGTTTGTCGTTAAGCGGGAGCGCTGCCTTGCGGCTGTAAATTCGGGAGACGCCGTAACTCTGACGCGTGTAGTGCCACCATTGCCAGTACAAGTAAGCCGTTGTTAAGACCCACGATCCGAACATGGCCCACGCTGTTACCACTGCGGCGAGCACGATCAGCGGTAACCAAAGAATGAGAAACCGGTGTTCGCTGAAACTCTGTTTATCGAAGGTGAGGCGGGTATACGTCGACACGACGTGGTGATACCCAAGCAGCCAGCCGTTCAAAACAAAAACTGCTGGAAACAAGCCTGGATTGTCGATAACAAACCAGCCGGAGATAAGGGCCGCGCCGAGAATTCCAAAGATGTAGACAGCGTCGAAAGAAAACCCGCGCAGCCAGCCCACCGGCCGGGCATTGATGGCGACAGAACTAGCAACCATAGATTGGTTTGCCGAGCAAAAAACGTGCCCGGAGCCGGAACTGTAACTCAGTAGTCTTAAAGCACGCCCGCTCCGGCTACGCCGCCGGATGTGAGGCCGGGCTCCGCCCGGCCGTTAGATTTGATTGATCAGCTCGGGCTGCGCCCTTGGGCCGGGCTCTGCCCCACTGTTTTAAGGGCGAAAGGCCGAACGAGGGGCGGAGCCCCAGGGCTTAATAAAACCTGGCGGCGGGGCGAAGCCGCGCCTCACATCCGGCCGTATAGCCGTACCTGAAAAGCACTTGGCCCAGGAGATCGTGGTTTTCGAGTCGTCTGAGCGTGCGCCGTTTTAAGGCAACTGCTCGCCTGCGAGCAGTCGCGACGCTCGCCAAACCCATCAATCAACGAAATTAACGGGATCTCTTTGCGGCACAGTCGTTGCCACTGGGGCGGCACAGTCTCGAAGTGTTGCCGTGATTGGCAGGAAGCGATCAGCTCAGGGTTCCTGGGATGACGCCTGCACTCCAAGACTCACCTGTTGCCTCGGCGTCGGAGCATACGCACTAAAAAACACCGGGTCAGCAAAGACTTAAAACCCAAAAATCTTACCAAGGAGAATGAAAGATATGTTGAAAGCCTTTTTGAGAGACGAGACCGGCGCGGAATTGGCCGAGTATGCCGTCGCGGTGGCCCTCCTCGTTGCCATCGGCTTAGTCGTTTACAGAACGCTGGGCACGGCGGTGAACACTTCCAACTCAGTGTCAGGTTCGAAAATGCAAACCGCTACCTTCCCGTAAAAAGTTTGCTTAACGACACGAGGCAAAGGGAGCCTCGAAATCTGGGGCTCCCACCTCATTCACATTTTCTAATCCCCCGAAGGATAAATGGTGATGAACTTCAAACGATACTCGACAAAATTTCTTAAAGACGAGCAAGGGGCTGAACTCGCTGAATACGCGGTGGCTGTCGCGCTTCTCGTTGCCGTGGCTTTAGTAGTTTACAAGACCTTAGGTAATGCGATTAACGATCAGAATAGTGGCACCGGCGCAAAGGTAACCTCAGCCAGCAGCTTTACACCGTAGCGTGAGCTGCTGAGTGCGCCCTGCAAGTCTGGGGCACAGCCTGAGCAGCTCAAATTTAGGTTTATCAAACGGAGTTAGTGGTGAAACGAATAAACAATTTTCTTCAGGACGAGCAAGGGGCGGAGTTGGCAGAGTACGCAGTCGGCGTAGCCATCCTCGTAGCGGTCGCGCTCGTGGTCTATAGAGTTCTCGGTAGCGCTGTCAACGTCAAAATGAATGCCGTGGCTAACGAAGTGCAAAAGTAATCGTCCAGTCACTGTACCGAGGAAACTATGAAACTGATACTACTCGCCCCTCTTGCCATCTTCGTCATTTATTACGACGTAAAGTACAGGCGAATTCCTAACGTACTTGTGCTTGCAACCTTGCTTGCGGGCATTTCCGTGAACACAGCCTTTAGCGGCTTTCAGGGAACGATCTCCAGCGTCCAAGGATTCGCTCTCGCTTTCATTCCCATGCTCCTGATGCACATCTTCGGAGCAATGGGAGCGGGAGACGTAAAACTCTTTGGCGCTGTTGGATCTGTTCTTGGAGTCAGCCTCGTGCCCCTCGCCTTTGTCGTAGTGGTGATGCTGGGTGCGGTGCTTGCCATTTACACGATGCTCAGAGCAGGCACGGTCATCTCGACGCTACACGGCGTGTTGAGAATTTTTGTCGGCCTTCTTCCAGGCTGGGAGATGCCTCGTTTCGCGATGTCGCCGGATCGCAAACACACAATTCCTTACGGCGTCGCGATCATGCTTGGAAGTTTGATCGCAGTCGCAGTATTTCCAAGATAGTTCGATTCTGAATTGATTAGTAATGCCTTGGACGGCCGCCTCAGGGGCGACGTTTCAACGAATGGAGATAAATCATCATGCGGAATAAGCGTTTAATCATTGCTCTGTTGGCGGCGATAACTTTCGGCTTGATAGCCGCGGTTTCCGTCAAACAGTATCTCTTAAGTGCCCAAACGTTCCAGAACGATCTGAATGACGTGGTGGTGGCCAAGGTAGATATCCCGGTAGGCTCACGAATTATTCCTGAGCAACTCGCCGTTGCTCAGTTTCCCGCGAACGTCACTCCGGAAGGAGCACTCTCGGTTATAGACGACAAGCTGATTGGCCGCGTGGTGGTGACCAGTATTTCGCCCCGCGATCCAGTCACCGAGGCCAAGCTCGCACCGGTCGGAGCAGCTGGCGGTTTGTCATCGATCATCCCGGAAGGCTATCGCGCGATGACTGTCGCGGTAAACGACGTCGTCGGCGTATCCGGGTTCATCATGCCGGGAACGTTGGTGGACATCGTGGTCGTGATCACTCCGCCAAAAGGCAGCGGTAACGAAGAGATGATCTCAAAGATCGTGCTGCAAAACATTAAAGTGCTCGCCAACGGTCAGAACATCGACAAACCGAAGGACGACCGCGAAGTTGAACGCGCCATCCGAGCTGTCACTCTTCAGGTGACCCCCGAACAAGCTGAAAAACTCGCCCTCGCCTCCAGCGAAGGCAAGCTCCAGCTCGTGATGCGCAACTCCGTGGACCAGGCCGACGAACAAACGGCGGGCGCCAACAAGAGAAGCCTGTTGAATGGCGAGCGAGCCACGATCGCTCCCGAGCCAGGTACCTCGGCTGCGCCAAAGCTGGCCCCGTCCTCGCCGACACGCCGCATTGCGCCGCGACCGGTACCGAAAGACGTCAATCCCACGGCTAAAGCGAATACGCCTCCGCCTCCGCCACGGCCCACTGTCGACGTGTACGAAGGCACGAAGAAAAAGACTGTTGATTTCCCGTAAGAAGACTAACGCACACGTAAGGCGTAAAACTCCGATTTCATTCAAGGAGAACTGAACACATGTTGGCTACATACTCCAAAAGATCTTATTTCATTACGCTGCTGCTGGCAGCAGTCGTTACCCTCGGCCTTGGTGTCGTTAGCGCGATCTATGCCCAGGAAACCACCTACGACGCTTCCTTCAACAGCACCGTCAAGGAAGCCATTCCGATCAACGTGCTCGTGGGCCAGTCCCGCGTGATCAACTTTGATCGTCCCATCGGCCGGTTCTCGATCTCCAATCCGGAAATTGCAGAGGCCGTCATGGTCCGTCCCGACCAGGTGCTGGTAAATGGAAAAGCATTTGGGCAGGTCAACTTCATTGCGTGGGAGAAAGCCGACAGCAAATTCATCGTCTTCGATGTGTTTGTGCGCGCCAACCTCTCGCTCATCGACTCCCAAATGCGCGCGCTGTTTCCGCGCGATGACATTCGGCTGAGCCAGGCGAACGGATCAGTAGTGCTATCAGGCACCGTGTCGGATCCGGCAACCGTGACGCAGGCGGACAGTGTGGTCCAGGCCGCCGGCTTCAAGACCGTGAATATGCTTGCTTCGCCGGTTAAGGATGCAACGCAGATCCAGCTACAGATTCGCGTCGCGGAAGTCAGCCGCAACAAACTGCGCGATCTCGGTTCTTCTTTCGTCTATCAGGGCAGCCCGGGTAACGGCGGATTTATCAGCGGCGGTGGTCCCGGCTCACTTAGTGAGGTCGCGAACGGCGTCATGAAAGGAACTTTCGCGAGCGCTATGAACGTGTTCGTGATGGGTGGCAATGCCGCACAGATGATTCGCGCCATGCAGACCAACGGTGCGCTGCGCGCCCTCGCGGAGCCAAACCTGATCGCGATGGACGGACAGACTGCCAGCTTCCTCGCCGGTGGTGAGTTTCCGATTCCGATTATTCAAGGCGGTGGCGGCGGCGCCGGCGGCAACGCGGTCACGATTCAGTTTAAGGAATATGGGATACGTTTGAACTTTAAACCTACCATCATCGACGAAGACCACATTCGCCTCGAACTCGAACCCGAAGTTTCAACGATCGATTTTGCTAATGGCGTGAGATTCCAGGGTTTCGTAGTTCCCGCGCTGCGCACGAGACGCGCCCGCACTGGCATCGAGTTACGCGATGGTCAGAGCTTCGCGCTCGCCGGCCTGCTTGATAACAGCGAGACGCGTTCGCTCTCGAAAGTTCCGGTGCTTGGCGATGTGCCGATTCTCGGAAACTTGTTCAAGTCGACTCAATTCCAGAAGCAGGAGACCGAGTTGGTGTTTATCGTGACTGCGGATCTGGTCAAGCCGGTAAATCGTGACGACCTGCCCAACATCCGTAGCATGGATGGTTTGAAGAATGGTTCGCCACTCGGACTCGAACCGAAGGGTGAAGGCATCTCCGGAACGAGTGGCTTCTCAACCGGTACGGGCACTGCCGTACCCGCGGTCAATAAAGAGGCTCCAAAGAAGGCGCCTGAAGCGGCACCGGTAGTTAAGCCCGCGGATAAAACAAAGACGGAAACCACGGCCCCGACCGGCGCGGCCGCGAAGCTCACGCCATAGGCCCGATTCGACTTTTGCAAGCGACCGGCGTGAGTTTCTCAGAGGGTGGTGGTCAGCGAAATCTGATTACCACCCTGAACGCAATCAGACGATAGTCGTTATGAACTCTTTCAAGGACAGGTTTATGCGACCAGCAGGAATAACAAAAAACTCTGATCGAAAAAACGAACGCGGGAGTGTGCTGGCATACACGGTCATTTCCGCCTTGTTCCTATTTTTCGCTGTCGGCCTTGGCGTAGATCTCAGCCACCTCTACCTCGCTAAGGCTGAACTTCAGAACGCAGCCGATGCTGCCGCGCTCGCCGGTGCTTCCGCGTTGACGAATCCCGAGCCGGACCGAATTACAGATGCGGTCGATCGCGCTGTCGCCGTGATGAACCTGAACAAGTATAACTTCGACAACAGAACCTATGCTGCTGTGACATCTGTAGCCGACCAGCGTGCGCTTGTCGAATTCGCAGTCAATCTGGACGACAATCCTTATCTTACCGAGGCGCAGGCTATAGCTGCCCCTGACAACATTCGGTTCGTTCGGGTCCGAACACCCACTGTGCCGATTTCCATCTTCTTTGCGGTACCGATTCTCGGAGGTTCGAAAAACCTTGATGCGCGTGCTACTGCGGGCCTGTCAGTACCTGGAAACGTAAATTTCTGTCCCGCACCACTCGCGGTAATTGACTGCGGCGCGGATCCGCAGTGCCTTGATGCCGATGGTAACCCGCAATCGATGGGCGGAATTTGCAATGCTGGTGGTCCAAGGCCCAATCCCGACGGCACGGCTTGCGATCCGAACAAGCAATTTTGCAGAAACTGTGTTTATACGATTCGTGCAGGTCCGTCTGATGGACCCGCACCTGGTAACTTCCATGGTCTGTGTTGTCCGGGCCAAACCTGCGACGCAGAGTGGATAAGACAGCGCCTGGCGGGAGGCAACAATTGTATCGAGTGTCCTCCGGCGAACCCCGGCGAGGAAGTTACTCCGACTACGAAACCGGGTATCAATGCCGGACCAATCAGGCAGGGCATAAACACGCGATTCGATGAGTACAACGGCGGGGATCCGCCGCTGAATCCGGTCGATCATCCACCCGATCCGAATATCGCATCGGACGGTGAAGACGGCATTACCTATGACGAGTACCTGGCCGGCGATCCTTTTCAGGCGCCAACCCATACACCACAGGATGGTCGCCGGATTCTAGTACTGCCAATCACTCCCTTTAGCACCTGGACCGATGCGAATGGTCGCGACACCGTTAGTGTTTCGTCGCTCGGCGCTTTCTTCATTCAGAAAAAAGTTGGGAATGGGAACGACGGTGCGATCAAGGCTGAATACATTGGTCCCGATATCGTTTCAGTCGTCGGGCGTACTCCCGGCGGCACGAACGTTACAAACATTGTGACTCCGGTTCTCTACCGTTAAGACTTATGAAACCAGGAATGATTAAACTGCAAAACCTACTGCACTTCGCACGCAATGAGGCGGGCGGTAGTTTGGCGGAACTTGCCATTCTGGTGCCTCTCCTCCTCGTGATGCTGGCAGCCGTGAGCGAGTTTGGCCGCTATTTCCAAACCTACACGACGCTGGCTAAAGCGACACGGTCGGCGACCCGTTATTTGTCAAACCATCCCTTGAGTGACAACGAGAAGACCAGGGCAAAGAACCTCGTTGTATGCGGGCGGCTAACAGATTGCGGAGCGGACAGGCTTGTGCCGGGAATGTCAGCCGCGAAAGTTTGTATTGAAACAACTGGCTCGCCGAAAGTCGAAACGGTCACGGTTCGGCTTCCGCGCACGGCTGACGAAGGCTGTGGAGCGCCCCATAATTACTCCCCGATTTTTAACATCGGCGCGCTCCTGCACACTTCATTTAACTTCGCGCCTCCGATCGCTCCGAGAACAACGATGCGTTACATGCTTGACTAAGTACGAGAGTGTTGTAAAACCATGTGTCACAAGATACACCGCAAAAATGAAAAGGGGGCATCAATGGCGGAGTTTGCTGTTGTGGCCCTCATCTTTTTAATGATCATCTTTGGAATCATTGAATTCGGCCGGTTGCTTTACACTCACAACGCTCTGACCGACGCCGCCCGGCGAGGTGCACGCTATGCAGTGCTCCGTCCACAGAATCATCCTTGCGTTGTAAACGCAGTTATCTACGGGGAAACCAACATCAATGCAAATACCTGCGCCCCGCTCGAAGGGCGGCAACCATTGGTAAACGGACTGGGCCCGACGAACGTAGCGGTCACGTATGCGGGCGTGTCGCCGTTCGCCTACGGCATGAATATCGGCACTGCCACGGTAACCATTCAGAATTACGACTTTATTCTCAGCATTCCCCTATTAAGGCGGACATTAAGAATGCCCGCTTACAGAACAACTCTGACGGCAGAGAGCGCCGGCTTTGTGCCCCCCAATATTTAGTCTGATGGGATCGCTGAGCGACCAAAAGAATTCGGAACACATAGGGATTAATTCGCAATGAAACGAACGCTAACATTCATAGTACTCAGCAGAGACGCCACCGACTCGCGAGAATTGAGTCGCGCACTCGGGGCGCACCCAGGCACTAGCCTGCTCATGACGAGCGACGACGCGGAGCAAGTGTTTACCGAAAGCTGTCGTCTGCGTCCCTCCGCGGTAGTAATCAATCTCAGTCACATGGGTGAACCTGCACTGAAGCTCGTGCAGCGTCTTGTCAGTGATTGTCCCAACACCGCGGTAATCTGTGCCTCGAGAGAATGCTCGCCGGACATGATCCTGCGCAGCATGCGCACCGGGGCTCGCGACTTCATTCGCCTCCCAATTAACGACGATGAATTAACGACAGTAATCGATCGGACCGCCGAGTTCGCCAATGAACACGCCGACGATGAACCGAAAAAGCGTGGACGCGCCATCGCGGTCTTTTCCAGCAAAGGTGGTTGCGGCACCACTCTCATAGCCACCAACCTCGCGATGACACAGAAGACCCCGACAGTGCTCGTCGATCTAAATCTTCAGTCGGGCGATCTCGAGCTGCTGTTGGGACTCAAACCCAAGTTCTCACTGGCGGACGTAGTTGAAAATCGCGAGCGACTGGATGACGCGTTGCTGGCCAGTTACATTACTCCCTACTCGAAGAACCTTTCATTGCTGGCCGCCCCGACGAAAGCCGAAAGTGCTGAGGACATCGAGCCGAAGCACATCTATGAAATCATGGAGTTGCTGCGGCAGCGCTATGACAACGTGATTATCGATACGCCTCACAGCTTTGATTCAGTCACCATCTCGGCGTTGGACCATGCGGATCAGATCCTCGTGGTGTTGACGCTCGAGATACACGCGATTCGCAGCACTCGCCGCGCGCTCGAGATATTCGATCGTCTTGGATATCCCCGTAAGAAGGTTAGGCTGGTCGTGAATCGCTGGAGCAAGAACATCGATCTCGACCAGAAGCAGATCGAAAGCTTTCTCGGCGAGCGAGTGGTTGCTTTTGTACAGAGTGACTATCGTGCCGCCGTCAACTCAATCAATCTGGGACAGCCGTTGATCGAATCGGCGCCGGGGTCAGTGGTGACCGCCGATCTCAATAGCCTGGCAGGCAAACTGTTCGGTGACACGATCGAATACTCAGCGCCGTCAACAAATGGAAAGCGGCCGTTCAACTCTCTCTTCCGCCGGCAATCGGCAAGCATGCAGGATTTGGGTCTGAACGCGGCCCTCGAACGAGCAAACCTGGGAGAGGCACAGTAAACAGCAAAACCGAGCGCATGGCGCCGGGTGGGGAATAATTTTATGGCATTACGTGAAAGACTTGTCAGAGACAACGGATTAACCGGACCTTTGTCCGACGACGTGATTGGCAATCAACAGGGCTTTCAGGACATGAAAGCAAGGCTCCACCGGATGTTGATCAACCGGATGGACCTGACCAAGTTGGGCCAGCTCGAACCCGAGCAACTTCATGAAGAAGTGGCGCGGCTTGCGTCCAGCCTTCTGGCCCAGGAAGACACGCCGCTCTCGACCGTTGAGCGCGAGCGTTTGATCCATGAAGTCAGGCATGAGTTGTTCGGACTTGGACCACTTGAGCAACTGCTCGCGGACACGTCGATCTCCGACATCCTCGTCAACTCTCCTTACAACATCTACATCGAGCGTGGAGGAAAACTCGAGCGCACCAGTATCGAGTTCAAGGACAACGAACACCTGATGCGCGTGATCGAGCGCATCGTTTCTTCGGTCGGCCGTCGCATCGATGAGTCGTCACCGATGGTCGATGCTCGTTTGAAAGACGGTTCGCGTGTCAACGCCATCATCCCGCCGCTGTCGCTCGACGGACCAGTGCTTTCGATTCGCCGCTTCGGCGCCGAACCGCTGCGGATGAACCGTTTGCTGGAGAACCAGGCGCTGACACCCGACATGGCGTCGATGTTTGAGATGTGTGTAAACGCCAAGTTGAACGTTTTGATTTCTGGCGGTACCGGCGCCGGTAAGACAACTCTGCTGAACGCGCTTTCGGCTTACATTCCATCGAACGAGCGCATCGTCACCATTGAAGACTCGGCGGAGTTGCAGATGCAACAACCACACGTGGTCCGCCTGGAAACTCGTCCGCCCAACATCGAGGGCAAGGGCGAAGTCAGCCAGCGCGATCTCGTTAAGAATGCTCTGCGCATGCGGCCTGATCGCATAGTGATCGGCGAGGTACGTGGCGCTGAAGCAATCGATATGTTACAGGCGATGAATACCGGTCACGACGGATCGTTGACGACGATTCACGCCAACACACCGCGTGATGCGCTGGCCAGGCTCGAGACGATGATTCAGATGACTGGCATGCGTCTATCGGATCGCGCCATGCGACAGCAGATCGCATCCGCCATCAACCTCGTGGTCCAGGTGGCGCGACTCACGGACGGCACTCGCCGCATCACTTCCATTTCCGAAATAACCGGTATGGAAGGCGAAACGATCACCATGCAGGAAGTATTTATTTTCGATCGCAAGGGCGTGGACAAGGACGGCAAGGTTCTCGGAAGATTCCGTCCCACCGGCGTACGGCCGCGCTTCGCAGAGCGGCTCAAGATTTACGGCATGCAGCTGCCGCGCTCGTTCTTTGAGGAGGTTTAAGAGAATGTTGGAGTTTATTCCCTTCTTTGTTTTTCTGGCGTGCCTGTTCATGGTGTACGCGCTTTACCTGATCACGTCTCGAACTTCAGAGGCCAAGCGAACCATTTTGAAGGAACGGCTGGCTGACGCGATCCGGTCTTCGGTTCACTCCAAGGACCTCGAGGTCCAATTGGTGCGCCGGGAACTGTTGAGCGAGATCCCGTGGGTAAACCGCGTGATGCTGGGGATTCAAGTCACGTCGCAGATGAAGAAGATGATCGATCAGGCTGCTTCAGAAGTGACCGTGATGCGTCTGATCTTGTTCTCATTGACTGCCGGCGTACTCGCGTTCCTGGCGGTTTCGATGATTAGCACGTCATATCTAATGATGTTTTTCTTCGCGATCGTGGCTACGGCGCTGCCGTTCGTTCACATCCTCGCCAAGCGCAGGAAGCGCTTGAATAAGTTCCTGCAACTACTGCCCGATGCGCTGGATCTGATGAGCCGCGGACTTTCGGCCGGCCACGCTTTCACCGAGGCGTTGCAGATGGTGTCGACGGAAATGCCGGAGCCGATCGCAAGCGAGTTTCGCAAAACCTACGACGAGCAGAATCTCGGACTCTCATTGAAACTCGCGCTGGAAAACATGGTCGAGCGCGTGCCGCTGCTCGATCTTCGTATGTGCGTCACAGCCGTATTGATTCAGAGGGAAACCGGCGGCAACCTTTCCGAACTTCTCGAAAAGGTAGCGCATACGATTCGTGAGCGTTTCAAGATCATGGAAGATCTTAAGACGATGACGTTGAGCTCGCGCTGGTCGGCGTGGTTGCTATGTGCGCTGCCCATTTTTCTCGCGGTTTACGTCACGCTGATGAATCCCGGCTACATGGATGTGATGTGGCGCGATCCGCGTGGACACTGGCTGCTGGCCATCGCCGCAATCATGCAGATACTGGGCATGCTGATGGTCCAGAAGATCATGAGGATAAAGATTTGAGGAAATTGCCAATTGCCAATTGCCGATTGCCAATTTGACGAATTCAAATAGAAAACCGGCAATCGGCAATCGGCAATCGAATAGGGTGAGATCATGATTACTATTATTGTTTTATCAACTTTCGTTTCCATCGCATTCATCGTGATGGCTGTTTACTGGCTCCTCTTCAGGCCGGTAAGTGCGACTGCCCAACGGCTGCACGAACTCGACGATGCCCGGGGTGGCGCAGTCGCGGCGAGTATCGAACCCAATTCGATGGAATCGTTGGCCGCTCGTATGGCTGAACCGATTAACCGTCTGGTTCCTCCGTCTGCTGCCGACGTTAAGAAACTGCAAAAGAAGTTAATGCAGGCCGGGTTTCGCTCGCCTTCGGCACCCGCAATTTATCGCGCCACTCAGATTGGTCTCATGCTGATATTGCCGGGAATGGTGTTTCTCGGCTATACCTTCAGTGCTGAACCAATGAGCGAGGCTATCCTGCCGATGATAGGTGCTTTCGCCACCGGTTTCCTTAAGCCGCGATTCATCCTTAATCGGCTGGTTGCTAAACGCAAACTACGAATCACCTGGGGACTGGCTGACGCCCTCGATCTCATGGTGATTACGATGGAAGCGGGACTCGGCTTGAACGCCGCGATGCTGAAAGTTTGCGAGGAATTGAAAACGGTTCATCCCGACATCTCCAAGGAATTCGAATTGGCCAACCTCGAAATCCGTGTTGGCCGGGAACGTAGTGAGGCGTTGCGAAATCTCGCCGAACGATCGGGAGTCGAGGACTTGAACAGTCTCGTCGGCATGCTGATCCAGGCAGATCGCTTCGGTACCTCAATCGCACGCGCGGTAAGAGTTTACTCAGACAGCTTGCGCACGAAACGTCGACAGCGGGCTGAACAAGCTGCGCAGAAAGCAGCTTTCAAACTGTTGCTGCCGCTTGGAGCGCTGCTCTTCCCAACGATGTTCATCATCATTCTTGGTCCGGCATTGCTCAATATCTCTGACATGCTGGGTGGTGGTCTCACCTTTTAGTCAAGGAGGATCCTAATGTTTCAGCGTTCATTAATAGTCGGACTGCTTACACTCGTACTGGTTGTCAGCGCGGTGCCCGGGCCTATGGTCCGCGGTGTGCACATCACGCCTGAGGAAGAGGCGATGCTCGACCTCACTTCGCAGGACGTCGAAAAGAGCGAGTCGAAAGGCGGCAACAAGCTCGTCAGCGTTTTGAAATTCCCCGTCAAAGCGATCGGGCGTTTGTTTGGCGTGGGTGGTAAAAAAGACAATAACAAGCTTCAGAAGTTGTCGCGTAAAGATGTGGAGAAGTTTGAAACCGTCGGAATGTCGAAGGTAATTGACGCTCGTACTGCAGCCGAAGCAGCTTCCGCTGCCGAACCCGAGGCGAGCGTCGTTATGTCGGATCCCGCTGAGGCTTCCGCTCAGGAAAACCTCGAGCGTGGGCGTGCGCTGCTGAACAGCGGAAACGTAAACGACGCAATCACGATGCTTTCCAGCGCCACGGTGAAGAATGCAAAACTGCACGAAGCTCACAACCTTCTCGGCGTCGCCTACGAAGCGAAAGGCATGCGCAGCCGCGCATTTGAATCGCTTCAGAAAGCGGTGAAAGGCAGCGGTAACAACGCCGAATACCTCAACAATCTCGGTTACCTGCACTTCAAGAACGGTGACTACGATAAAGCCGCAAAGTATTTGAAACGCGCGGTCAAGGTTGCGCCTAACGTGCAACGTTATTGGAACAACCTGGGCCTGATCCAGGCGCAACGCGCTAACTTTGACGACGCTTATGATTGTTTTGCCCGTGCGGTCGGCGAATACGAAGGACACATGAACGTCGCCAACAGATCGCAATCGATGGGCTACGACAAAACCGCCATCAAGCACCTCGAGCATGCTCGTGCATTGCGTCCAGCGACAGCAGAGATGCTTTTGAGATTAGCAGTTCTTTACAAGCGGACCGGTAACGAAACAATGGCCGCCGAGGCTAACACTGCGCTCGTGGCAGTTAAGGCGCAAGCAGCCGCAAAGTAAATAGGCCCTGTAAAACTCAAAGGATCCAAATTTTATGGGAAACCTTAGCATATTGAGCCGATCGGAGATTGAAGGCTTAGGTCCACCTATGCTCGAGGAGTTGGCTGACTCAGGGATTCACGAAGCATTTCTTTGTGACCTGGCCCTAAAGCACGTCGCCATGCTTCCCGAGCCGAATACCACGGCGGTTGCCGACAGGCTACACCTGCCGCGCGTCCTTACAGAAGAACTGCTTTACCATCTGTATCGCGAGAAGCTGATCGAAATGCGTTTGCAGAGCGCGGTGGGCTCTACCCGCTACGCAATGCTCGATCATGGTTGGGAGCGCGTCGCGCGTCTCCAATCGCAAAGCGGATATCTTGGTCCAGCACCTGTCTCGCTCGACGATTATTCGCTGATGATGCGCCTCCAGGCAGTCCCCTCAAAACCCGCATCAATCGAGACAGTGCGAAATGCGTTCAAGGATCTCGTGCTGCCGGATTCCCTCCTGCAAACACTCGGCTGCGTTATCAACTCGCGATCTTCGCTCTTCCTCACCGGCTTGCCGGGAACAGGAAAGACCGCCGTCTCTGAGCGCATGAACGCAGCACTGTCCGGCTCCATCTGGATCCCGTACGCAATTGAAATCGACGGAAACATCATCCGCGTGTTCGATGCTCACTGCCATCGTCCAGTCGCGGAGCGTAGCTCAATCATCGAACACGATCGTCGTTGGATCGAGATCGAAAGGCCACTGATCATCGTCGGCGGCGAATTGACGCTCGACAACACTGACCTCGCATGGTCCGAGGCGGCGAGATTCTACGAAGCGCCTTTCCAGGTTAAATCGAATGGTGGCACACTGGTCATCGACGACTTTGGCCGCCAGCGAGTGGCGCCGCGTGATCTGTTGAATCGCTGGATCCTGCCGCTCGAGCGGCGCGTCGATTTTCTCACGCTGCATAGCGGCAAGAAGATCGAAGTGCCTTTCGAACAGCTTGTCGTCTTCTCCACCAACCTTGAGGAAAGAGACCTGGTGGACGAAGCGTTTCTGCGACGCATGGGTTATCGCGCACGTGTCGAACCGCCGACGCCGGCCGCGTTTACAGAAATATTCAAGCGCACGGCGAAGATGCGCGGTGTCACGATTGATGAAGCGTGCTTGCATCACATTCTCAAGCGCTACACCGACGAGAACCGCATCATGAAAGGGTGCGAACCTCGTGACCTCCTGAACAAGGTCAACGACATCTGTCTCTTCGAAGGTCGCGAAATGAAGCTGACGCCCGAGCTGGTTGATCTGGCGTGGGGAAATTACTTCGGCACGTCACATGGATTCGCACCCGAGATCATGCAGTTTCGCGCTGCGACAAACGGCGACGGCATGTCGATGTAGCCAGAGAAAGGTGAGCCACAAAACGACACGGAAAGCTCAAAAAGAATTAAAGTGCGGCGTAAAGGTATTCAATTAAAGTCATTTGTGTTTTGTGTGCTTCTGTGCGGCTCATCCGCGGTGACAGTTAACGCGCAGAAGCCTTCGGATCAGCCTACCCCAAAAGTCACGGGAAACATCGTCACACTTGCCGACGGCTACACTTTCGAAGCCGACGAAGTTTGGAAGCAGGGCGACGAGATCTGGTATCGCAAAGGCAACATCACTCAGCGAGTCCCGCAACAGGTCAAGTCAGTCAAGCCGGTTTACGAGCAGCCGAAACCCGAAGCCGCGGAGGCGACAAAGACTGCCAGGACCGTCGCTCCGCAGCCAGCCAAAGCGGATTCGGTGGTGATTCATCTGGTCGACGGCGCCCGTTTCCGAGTTGACGAAATTCAGGAAGCGATCGATGGCGCCTGGTACACGCGCAATAATGTCTCGATTTTCCTGGCCAAAGAACGTATCGCGCGCATCGAACACGTGACTCCAGCCGCTCCCGGCGCGCCTGAGTCAGCACGCCGGAACACAGACTGGACCTCCGGCAATGTTGCAATTGACCAACTAATTAAAGCCAACGGCGCCCGTTTCGGAATCGACCCCTATTTGGTCTTTTTAGTAATCGAGAAGGAATCGCGTTTCCATACGCGTGCAGTCAGTCCAAAAGGGGCAAGAGGGTTGATGCAGCTTATGCCGGCGACAGCCCGGCGCCTGGGTGTTCGCAACTCGTTCGATCCTGCTGAGAACATCCGGGGCGGCACTCAATACCTGCGGGAGCTGATGGACATGTTTGGCGGAAAAGTCAATCTCGTGCTCGCGAGTTATAATGCCGGAGAAGGCGCGGTGCTCAAGTACGGCCGCAATGTCCCTCCTTACAGAGAGACACGCGAGTACGTTAAGACTATTGGAAAACGCTATGGACTGACGGGCCGGCAGCCAGGTTCAGATAACGATGTGCCGGATCCGGAACGCTGAGGGGGTGCGCGATGAAATCTTTTTTCCCCACAACACTAATTACTTTTTGTTTGCTCGCCGGTGGCGCCATCGGTGCGCGTGCACAGGATCGCAAAAATGAAGGTCCACTGACCAACGCCGAGATAGTTAAACTCGTCAAGGCTGGTTTCAAAGAGAAAACGATCATCCTGATCATAGCCTCGCGGCCTCCCAACTTCGATCTGTCCTCGGATCGCATGATTCAGCTAAAACGCAACGGTGTTGGCGAAAACATCATCGTGGCCATGCTGGCTCGACAGGACGGAAATGAAGTCTCGGTTGCTGATGACGGATGGGAGGACGATCCCTTCTTCAGCAATTCAAAAGGTGACCGGGTTGGGGCTAAAGCTTCTGATGGCTCGACAAATATTTTTGGCTCGAGCACCGGGTCAAAACAGAGGAGTTCGAGTCGCACCGGACTTGGGTCCAACACAGACGAGACTAACCTGTCGGGAAGCGCCACAGTCCGCATTCTTAGACCACCGGCTGAACCCGGTGGAGAATCGGCTAAACTCGAAAAGACCAAGAGTCTGACCAACGATTCAATCGTTGAGCTGGTGGAAGCAGGCTTTTCGGAAGGGACCATCATCCGACGCATCGAACAGTCGCCAGTGGAGTTTGATCTTGCGTCAGACAAGCTGGACGAACTGCGAAAGCGGCGCGTAAGTGACAAGGTGCTCGCGGCGATGAAGGCTGCAATGGGCGAGGACAAGTGAAGACATTGCCGATTGCCGATTGCCAATTGCCGATTTGAAGAATAGAGATCGGTAAATTGGCAATCGGCAATTGGCAATCGGCAATCAAATATGAGAATTCGATTTCGATTCTTTACACTGCTGCTTGTTTGTGCAGCGCTCTTGTTTTCTGTCGCCAGCGCACAGCGAAAAACTGGCCAGCGACGGCCCGCAACTAAACAGGCCAAGCCAACCGCTACGCCTGCTCCAAAAACAGAGCTCGAAACAATGGGAGCGCCTCCGCCCGTTCCGACTCTAAAGAAACCACCTGAGCAGGAAGTCAGTCCGGGCGACATTGTTTCCGTCGATACCACCGAAGTGATGTTTCCCGTGACCGTGCGCGACTCCACCGGACGGTTTGTCAACGATCTTACGCGCAGTGATTTTCGTGTCTTTGAGGATAACAGCCCGCAACCGCTGAGTGACCTCGCGTTGCGCCAGGTGCCGGTCGACGTCGTGCTGATGGTGGATGCGTCGTCGTCAGTCACCAACAATCTCGATGACTTTCGTCGCGCCGCACAGGGTTTCGCTGAACGTCTCCAGGCCGACGATCGGATCAGCCTGATCAAGTTTGACGATCGCATCGAACTCCTTCAGGACTGGACCAAAAGCCGTTTCCAATTAAAACGCGCGTTGAATCGCATCGAACCGGGCATGTTCACGCGCTTCAATGACGCCCTGCTGCTCGCTTCTCGCGAACAGTTTGGCGGAACGACCAAATCACGTCGCGCCGTGATTGTTTTGTCAGACGGTATTGACAACGGCCGCGGCACTTCGACTCTCGAAGCCGCGCTGCAAGCTCTGATCAGAGCGCAGGTGACGGTTTACGTAGTCGCCAATACTGAGATTTCGCGAGCGTCGAAGCGAGCTGAACTCGACACCTTGTTGAATGGTTCTGATTCCGCGGTGCGCTTTAACCAATTGCGAATTGACGATCTCAAGCTGGGATTGCGGGTGTTGGACCAGAGTGAAGAAAACCTCGAGCAGCTCGCGCAAGCGACCGGCGGCCGGCTTTACAAGCCACTCACTTTCGACGCGTTGGAATCTACCTACGCGGAAGTAGCCGATGAACTGAGACATCAATACGCGCTCTACTTCACGCCGCTGAACAAAGCACGTGACGGAAGTTTTCGGCGAGTGCGCGTGGAGACGACGAATCCTGCTTTTCGTTCGCACACACGCGTCGGTTACTTCGCGCCAAAGACTTAGTTTTGTAGGGGCGGCCCTCCGTGGCCGCCCCTGCATGATCCCTTTTCAACCGGGGGCGGTCACGGAAGGCCGCCCCTACAAATTATTTAATGTTGCCCCGAGTACTCTTTGGTTTATTAATTTTAGCGGCTGGTTTTTCGTGTGCCTTCGCGCAGGCGGCTGAAGAAAAGAAAGCGCCTGCTACGGAAGAGAAAACCCAGGTCACGATCGTCCTCGCCGGCGGCGATCCGTTGGTGGTCGATGAAGTGACGGAAAGCTCTGACGGCTATTGGTACAAACGCGGAAACATGACCACGTTTCTCGATCGCCAACGAGTCCTTCGCATCGAGCACCCGAAACCGCCCGGCGAATCCACTTCTTCCGAAGTTGCCGCAGGCCCGGCTAAGTGGAAACTTGCAGATGCAGCGAAGGTTCGTGACTTTTTCTTAGCGAAGTTCAACAAGCCATTGCCGGTGGCGACTTTCGGACAATCGGATCTGCACACTCGCTGGGGATTGGACCACCGCAACAGCATGGACGTTAATCTCCATCCTGATAGCATTGAAGGTCGCGCATTAGTTGAGTTCCTGCGCGTGGAGTCAATCCCGTTTCTGGTCTTTCGCGGTCCTATTCCCGGCGTGTCGACCGGGCCTCATATTCACGTCGGACATAGATCGCCAAGATCCTACGGTCGTTAACACTGCTAATTGTTGTCCACTCTTTTTGAGGAAGCACCACGATGAAATTTATCGAGTTAACCCATCCCGAGGGCGGAAGATTTCTCGTTCACATCGATCACATTACGAGCGCGCACTATCGAAGCAGCGGCGAAGGCAAAACACGTCTGGGGCTGGATCTCGATGAACGCCAGAACGAGATTGTGCTCTTTGGCGAAGAAGCCGATCGGACGTGGCAGGTACTGCAAAAACTGAAGGACGCTTGACGTTAATCCACAGATTCACTGATTTATCAGTGTAATCCGTGGCTGGATTTAAGTCTTTGCGTGAACCAAGAGTCGACGAAGAAACCAGTTCCAACCCCCGACCCACTTTCAGAGCAGTGGATCGATCTTCGACTGATCGCCGGCATGCGCGTGGCGCTGGGCACCTCCGCGCTGCTCGTCGTTCTGATGCAACCTGTTGGACCGTTGCCCTGGACGACACCAACCTACGTCGCTCTTATTCTCTACTCGCTTTACGGCCTGGTAATTTATCACCTCTCAATTCGTCGCAATCCGGCCGTTGCACATAGGGCCATTCCCTGGCTCGATATGCTGTGGTACGTCCCGCTGATCGCTTTCACGAGCAACACCAATGGTCTCTTCTATTACTTCTTCTTCTTCTCGATCATCGTGGCGTCGTTTAGTTGGGGACTCAGCGATGGATTGCGCCTGACGCTCGCGTCCGCATCGATCTACACGATCGTCGGAGTATTGAGCGCCCCTGACAACACTCCTCTCGAGATTGATCGTTTGCTGCTGGCGCCGATTGGGCTGCTTATTTTTGGTTACATCATCGCGCGCTGGGGCGGTTATCACACTCAACTCAAGAACCGTCTCAAGCTGCTGAAGGACGTGACGGTCTTTTCCAATCCACGGTTTGGCATCGACAGGACCATCAAGGCTATTCTCGAAAGTATTCGCGCTTTTTACGATGCCGAAGCATGCGTGCTGGTCATTCCGGGCAAACCTGGCGATGCTGAAAGTTACCAGTTGTATCGCGTCGCGCGCGGCATTCATCCCAGCAGATCGGCGCCACCGGAAATCGGCCATGAAGCTGCGGCACAGTTTCTCTCCCCTTCCCTCGAGTACGCTGTTATCTACCGCAGGAGTGGCTCGTCTCAGACGAGGTTATTCGACGTAAAGAATCGCGTGTTTTCCGACACCGATTCCAGTAGTGGTGACAAACTTGCCGGGATGCTCGAAGCGCAAAGATATTTGTCGGTGCCGGTCTACTATCGTCACCAGCCCGTGGGCCGGCTTTATATCATCGACGGTCCGCACCGCGTCGAAAGCGCCGACATGGAGTTTATGCTGCAGTTGATGGACCATGTTACTCCGGTGATGGAAAACATCAGGCTCATCGACAACCTTGCTTCCGATGCCGCGGAACAGGAACGACGCCGCATCGCACATGACATTCACGACAGTGTGATTCAACCTTACCTCGGATTGCAGTTTGGTCTTTCGGCGCTGGACCAGAAGCTGGAGGCAGGTAACACAGGCATTCGCGAGAATGTGCAGGAGCTGCTGGAGCTGACCAACCACGAACTCGCCGAGCTGCGACGATTTGTTTGGGGTCTAAGAGCGACTGAAGAGCGAATGGACATTCTGTTGCCGGCGATTGAACGATACGCCGAGCGGTTCTCTTTGGTGACGGGAATCAAAGTAGACGTGGAGGCCTACGGCAAGATAAAGATCAACGATCGTTTGGCTGCCGAGTTGTTTCAGATTGTTGCCGAGGGTTTGAGCAACGTCAGGCGCCATGCATTTTGTCGTGACGCTCGAGTAGAGATCTCGTGCAAGGAAAGTTTATTGTTGTTGCAGATTAAAAACAGTAGACCGCGCGCCGGAGGAAATCCCGAAATTGAGCCCCGCGATGGCCGATCGTTTCGGCCGCATTCAATCGCTGAACGCGCAGCCTCCCTCGGCGGCGATACGCAGGTGTTTGTAGACGAGAAAGATTACACAGTTGTCAGTGTTGGAATACCTTTATGACGTCCAAGCCTATTAACATAATGATTGTTGACGATCACGTCGTGATCCGCAGCGGTTTGCGGATGTTAATTGAACACGATCAGCGGATGCGAGTAGTGGCCCAGGCGGGGAACAAAGCTGAAGCACTCGAACGCGCGATTAGCGAGCGCCCGGATGTAATAATTTTGGATCTACTCCTCGGTGATGAAGATGGATTGTCGTTTCTGCCGGAGTTGTGCGAGGCGAGTCCCAACTCTCGCGTGTTGGTTCTGACCGGCGTGCAAAATCCGGATTCACATCGCCGTGCTATACGGCGCGGCGCAATGGGAATTGTGTTGAAAGAGCACGCAGCGGATCAGCTTCTCAAAGCAATTCTGAAAGTTAACGAGGGAGAGGTCTGGATCGAACGCTCAATGATGGGCAGCATGATCCAGGAGTTTAATAAGCCGCCGGTAGTTGACCCTGAAGTCACGAAGATTGAGTCCCTCACTGACAGAGAACGCGAAGTCATCGCACTGATTGGTGAAGGTCTCAAAAACAAGCAGGTCGGCGAGAGATTGTTCATCAGTGAAACTACCGTCACCCACCACCTCAGCTCGGTCTTCTCCAAGCTCGAGGTTTCCGACCGCCTCGAGTTGATTATCTACGCCTTCCGCCACGGCCTGGCCAAAATGCCCAAGTAATGGCTTTGCCCGAAAAGTACCTCTTTAGGCGAAGAACTCTCGCGCAAAGGCGCTTATGTGGCCAAGTCAGTTATGTGGCGCATTGTAGTTCGGCCTCGCAAATGCGGTGTTTCTTCAATTTGTACGCGGCGCGCCAGCGCGATGCGCCGTCAGCGCACACGGACAAATCGCATTGCCTTGCCGTCCTGCTCGAACGTCAGCGACGTCATCAGCTCTGTGCTGCCTTCGAACGAGACGCTTGCCTGTTGGCTCATAACCGGCGTGAACGTGTGTTCGGCTTTCGGCCTCAAAAACACGCCGGGCGCCTCTTCCGGAAACGCGAGCAGCCGCCCCTCGTGGATGGTGATCAGCACTGCAGATCCGCCGTCGCTCTTGTACTTGCCCTTGTAGGGCTGCAGAAGCTCAGAATCCACGGCCGGCCAAGGTGTCAGCACTTCAGGGGGAATTTCCTGACCGAACGTGATCCAGAAGCCGTTTAGGTCGCGGACGATGACCTCGCGCATGCCATAGAACATATTGTGCGGGCCTTCGATGATCTCTATGCGATCCTTGATTCGATCATGGAGCGCATCGATCTCTTCTGTGTACGCGTAGAGATCGACTTCGCGGCGATGCTTGGAGCCGAGTTGTCCGCCTGAGCTGAACATCACTTCACCAGCACCGAATGCCACGATCGCGAAGCTCAAGCCGTCGCCACCGTCGCCGTAGGTTTCCTTGACCTCGAACCCGATGTCTCTGTACCAGTCGACCGTTCGCCGCACGTCGGTCACGTGGAACATTGGAACGACCTTCTTCTGCATGATTTGCCTCGTCGATGCCATCCAGGACTGCAAGCGACGATCACTCTCATCGCCTCGCGCCTGCACAAATGGGATTAAGATCCGCCACTTACGGTCGGGATAAGAAACTAAACGAAAGTTCGCGTAATTCTTCCTGTTTCACTGACTTCTCGTCAGTCTCTACTGGAGTCGGAGTTTTCTCCGGTTTCCGCATATCATTCTAACTCATTCTCAGTTACAAAACGTCAGCCGGGCTTCTGACACCACGTCTACCATGGTTGAGTACGTGGGTATAGATCATTGTCGTCTTTACGTCTTTGAGTGACTCCTGAATCGTGCGAATGTCGTAGCCGTCCTCCAACAAATGGGTCGCGAACGAGTATCTACTATTCTGCATGCGGAACAGGCGCCACACGACCGCCACACATCTTCTGCAGGCCGGAGTAGATATCAACACCATCCGCGCCTGGCTGGGCCACGTCTCGATTGATACCACCAACATCTACGCTGAAACCGATCTTGAGATGAAAGCCAAGACACCGGCAACTTGTGAAGTAAAGGAAACCAAACGGATGAGGCTGCTGAGAGCTGGCTAGAAAAGCTGAGCGCCACATAACTGACTTGGCCACATAAGGCGCTTATGTTGTCGACAACATAACTTTGCAAAGCGCTACCGCGTTTCCGGGGTTTTCTTTGCGCCTTTGCGCCTTTGCGTGAGAAAAAATGTTTCGCACAGAGGACTCCAAATGTGATTTGAGTACTTTTCGAGCAAAGCCGGAAGCCCAATAATCCCCACTTTCTAGGTGGCCACATAGCAGGATTCTGCCACGAAAAATGGGCAAAGATCTCCATTGTAAGC
>JAICGZ010000062.1 GCA_025922875.1 Pyrinomonadaceae bacterium | reverse complement strand
ATGCGATGTTCTGAACGAACGCAAACGTTTCTGTTCTGCTGACCCGATGGACTTGCAAAGTTCACGCATCCAAAGTTCACCCCTGAGAGCGCGTCGGTGAGGCGGAAGGTGACCGTCATAGTTTGAGCGCCACCGCTTACATCTATGCTCGCCGGGCTGAAACTCAGTTCTAACAGTTCGGGTGGAGTCAAGTCCGAGCCGCCCACTACTTGGAGAGTGGTGGGGAAGCCCCGGCTGATGAGGTCTGATTCCAGTAAAAATCTCCGGTTGCCTATTCTGTCACCAATGTCTATGCCGAGGACATGCCAAGTGCCGGACTCGCTCAGTTGCGGGAACTCTAGACCGCCTTGGTATACCCCATCATGAGCATCCCCAGAGATGCGATGTTCTGAACGAACGCAAACGTTTCTGTTCTGCTGACCCGATGGACTTGCAAAGTTCACGCATCCGAAGTTCACCCCTGAGAGCGCGTCGGTGAGGCGGAAGTTGACCGTCACCGTCTGAGAGCCGCCGCTTACGTCTATGCTCGCCGGATTGAAACTCAGTTCTAACAATTCGGGTGGCACTATGTCTTCTAGTTGTGTATTGAGTCTTGCTGATGTTGATCCTGTAATAAGCGCAGTAAAAATAACTGCAAGAACGCTGAGACCTTTAATAACTTGACTCTTCATTTTAGGTTCCTTTCTGATGGCAGCAGGATAATGAGGAGAAAACGAGCCGACTACCATGATTGGCTTCGCGGCTGCAGTCGTTACATTCGGTAAACAAGTTAAGTCAGGTTATTGCCGGGAATCATGGTGAACCTCCTTATCGTCATCCTCAGTTAATAAGGCGACGATCGAGTAACGAAACCACCATCAAGATCAAAATATTTCAGGCAGCTTGGTCATTTCTGTTATTATCCACAGCGCTCACTAAGCTAACCTCTTCCTCGAACGGTGTTTTATGCAATCGCCATCCACCGGGCACATAACTGGACTTCTAACTAACTGGGCTGACGGTGACCAAACTGCTCTTGACGAGTTGATGCCTCTCGTTTACGAAGAGCTGCGCAGACTGGCGCGGCACTACTTGCGGCAGGAGCGAGCGGGCCACACACTCCAGACCACCGCACTGGTCAACGAGGCTTATCTCTGTCTCGCCAAACACCCGAAAACTCGTTGGCAGGATCGCGCTCATTTCTTCGCCCTCGCAGCTAAACTGATGCGCCGGATCCTCGTCGACCACGCCCGTGCGCGCCATCGCGTCAAACGGGGCGGAGATGCAACGAGAGTATCCTTGGACACTGTTAACTTGATGTCGCCGCAACGTTCTCACGAACTGCTCGAGCTGGACGAAGCACTCAAGAAATTGGCGGCCATTGACGAGCGAAAGAGCCAAGTTGTCGAGCTGCGTGCTTTCGGTGGACTTAGTAATGAAGAGGTGGCGGAGATTCTTAAGATTTCGGCCAATACCGTGACGCGTGATTGGAATATGGCAACCGCTTGGCTGCGCCGCGAGATTGGTGAAGCACAATGACCCCCGAGCGTTGGCAACAAATCGAGGAGATCTTCCATGTCGCCTCAGGTCTGACGACTACTGAACGCACTGCTTACGCTATTGAAGCATGCGGTGAAGATGTCCTACTACGGCAGGAAGTTGATTCGTTGCTAGCATGCGCACACAAGCCTATAGACATAATCGATAATCTTCCCGCAAGGGATGGGTTTAGACTGCTAGCTCCCAATCTTGGCGAGTCATTGGTAGGACTCACTTTTGATAACTATAGCATCCTATCGTGGCTCGCTGCAGGAGGAATGGGAGATGTTTATCTTGCGCAGGACACGGTTCTCGGGCGCAAGGTGGCCATTAAAATTCTATCTAATGCGGCTGTTGCCAACGAAAATTTGGTTAGCCGCTTGAGAGAAGAGGGGCGGGCTACATCCGCGCTCAATCATCCAAACATCCTCACGATTCACGAGATAAGAAATCTCGATTCTCTGGCTTTTATAACCACAGAGTTTGTCAACGGGGAGACGCTCCGCCAACTGTTGAACGGCGGCCGATTGTCGGTGCGGGAAGCTCTGGACATCGCCACACAGGTTGCGAGCGCGCTGGCCGCGGCGCATCAAGCGGGTATCATCCACCGGGACATCAAACCGGAAAACATCATGGTACGCGGTGATGGTTTGGTCAAAGTGCTGGATTTCGGGATCGCCCAATTCAAAGAACAACAATCGCCTGAGCCTATGACTGATGCGTTCACAGAAACAACGCGTGGAGTTCTTGGTACTGTCCGATACATGTCACCGGACCAGGCGCTGGGCGAACCACTCGACGCACGAACGGATCTCTTCTCATTGGGAGTATTACTTTATGAAATGTTGGCAGGACGGAGTCCTTTTGAAGGAGATACGAACGCGGAAGTGCTTCATAAACTCTTGAATGACGAACCTCCTCTACTCACCTCGCTTCGCTCTAACATACCCTTGGCGCTTCAGACTATTGTCACCAAAGCGCTCAGGAAGAAACGCGATGAGCGATACAAGTCAGCGGGTGAGATGCTTGCCGACCTCAAGACCCTCAGGAATAAATTTGAGCTAAACGCCGTTAGCGAAACGCCGGCATCCTTAACTGATAAGGGCCGGCCATGGGAAGCAGATACCTTGGGCCTTAGGTTAGCGCGTGCGATTCGGCACTACACAACGTGGTTTCTAGTTAGAGAGAAAAATAGCGCACGCTCGCTTGAACAGCATGCGTTCCGCGGGTTGTCGGCCTTTGAGGAAACCGACCGAAACTGTTTTTACGGGCGAGACAAAGATACTTTGGCGCTCTTCCAGATGATCACGCGCGATAGGTTCCGCTTCGGTGTGCTGTACGGCGATTCGGGCTGCGGTAAGAGTTCGCTGCTCATGGCCGGAATCGTGCCCCGACTCAAGGAGGATGGTTTTCTGACGCTTTGTTGTCGCTCTTATAAGGATCCACTTGTTGCACTATTGGAGGAATGTCAAAAAAGAAGCTGCATCTTCCCTCTCGATGCGGAGCCGCCCGCCAACTACTTGCGGCGTGTCGCCGAGGAACTCAATTGCAGCATCGTCATTATCTACGACCAGTTTGAAGAATTCTTCATCAATTTTAAGCTCAGACGAGAGCGCACCCCGTTCGTGTCATTCATCGTCGAGTGCTATCGCACGGTTAGCCTGCCAGTCAAGTTTCTCTTCTCGATCCGTGCCGATTTTCTCCATGTCATCAGCTCCGAGTTCGATGGTCAGATTCCCGAACCGCTGATGGGTGACAAACGCTATCACCTGCGTGAACTTGATGAGGAACAGGCCGAAGAGGTCCTCCATAAGTCGGCTCAGATGGTCGGTCTCGCATTGAAAACATCTCTTTGCCTGCAGGTAGCACGCGACTTGGCCCTGGATGACAAGGTGCTTCCTTCGGAATTACAGATTGTCGGGGCGCAGCTACAAAGCAGACGTATCTTCACTACCGAGGAATATTGGTACGCCGGGGGCAAGGAACAACTCATTCATAGCTTCCTCGCGGATGTCATCCGTGAGTCAGGTGACAAAAAGGGCGCACACCTTTTACTCCGCAGTCTGATCTCAGACGAGGACACGCGTCTTACACTCACGTTAGATGAGATTGCGCAACGTACGCAGCGCCGGCGTGATGACATTGAGCATTTATTGCAACTATTCGTTAACACAAGGCTCGTGCGCGAAATCCAAGAAGAAGAGCCGTGGCATTATGAGCTGATCCACGAATATCTTATTGGCAAGATCAACCGGATCACAGGCCGCGTAATGGACGCTACGCAGCGTGCCAACCGCCTGGTTCGACAACACCTGTCCAACTACGCACTGGACAAGCGGTCCCGCATTCCTGCAAGCGAACTTTGGTTCATACGCCGTTACGCGGATGCGAGGACCAGCGAACAGGCTGCAGATCTGTTGCGAAAAAGTTGGCGATGGGGACTCTTGAAAGCGTGCTTGTTGATTCTGTTGATGACCGTCGTCACTGCTGCAATTGCTGCAGGACTCTCGGTGAGCGAGGAGTGGGAAGTCAGGCGTCTTAGTGACGGACACACGGCCGCGGTGCGCCGTGCAGTGTTCTCACCGGATGGAAGGTGGCTGGTATCAGCTGGTGAGGACGGCGCCATTATCGTCTGGGACTTCGCGCGACGCGGACGACTGGTGACTCTGCAAGGTCACACGGGGGTCATCAGTGCACTCGATTTTTCGCGCGACGGCAAGTGGTTCGCAACTGGCAGCGATGACCAAACTGTGATCGTCTGGGACGCAGAACGGTTCGAGAAGACGGCAGTCTTGCGCGGTCACCAAAAGAAAATTGGGGGCGTGATTTTTTCAGGAGACGGACGGCTTTTGGCTTCAACCGAATCGGGCCGGACGGTTGTTTGGAAAGTGGGCGAGTGGGAGAAAATTTCCGAGCTGCCGGAAGGCAATGAGTACTGTAACTTTTCTTTCTCCGCTGATGGCCGTCAACTGTTATTTACTGGTTCTGTAGAGAATGAGAATGCTTGGGACATCAAGACTGGGCAAGCGACGGGCAAGCAGATGGAGGACGTTTTCAAATCTGATTGGTCTGGGACATGGCCCTCCATTTCGCCGGAGGGAACACAGATGGTCAACGCGGATCACCGCGGGAGTGTGAAGTTCGTGGATTTGGTGCGACGCGAACTCGTCAGTAAGCAGCGTGCCCACCGGGATCACGGTCGCGCTACAGCTTACTCTCCCGACGGCCGGTTGGTAGCTACAGGCGCAGAGGACATCATCCTCTGGGACGCTAGCACACAGAAAAAGTTGGTACGTCTGGAGCACACGGCCATAGTTTGGAGCTTGGCATTCTCGCCCGATGGACGCTGGCTCGTGTCAACACACGGCGACGGGGCGATACTTCTGTGGAGCGTAGCCGAGCGCGAGCGCGCGGGGAACTTTAACGAACACAGCGGCCCCGTACGCGCTGTGGCATTTTCCTCGGACGGGAGGCATGTGGCCTCAGCAAGCGAGGACCGCTCAGTGATCCTTTGGGACACAGACAGCGGTCGCAAAGAGGCCACCTTAGTCGGACATTTAACCAGGCTTACAGGAGTAGCCATCTCGCCTGATGGCAAGAGAGTCGCATCCAGCGATCATGACGCTGCTATCAAACTGTGGGAGGCCAAGTATGCTCAGACCATCTGGGATTTTGAGGACACCAACACCAACACCAGCTATTGCCTTGCGTTTTCACCCGACGGTAAGTGGATAGCAACCTCAGTCGGCGTGTTTGAAGCTGGCGGCGGTCGTCCGGCGATCAAGTTTAAGGGTGCGCTTCACTCGTCGAGCATCTACGGCGTTGCATTTTCCTCCGACTCACAACGACTCGCCTGTGCTATGGCTATCGGACGTATCGTAATTCTTGAGACTGGCACATGGAAGATTGTCGACAGACTGGAGCGAGAACGAACGAGCTTTATCAGTACTAGCTTTTCGCCAGATGGAAACACACTGGTTACAGGGGAAGATGAAGGCAATGTTCGACTCTGGTACACCGGACCATTACGTGAGGCAGCGTTGCTCGGGCAGCACGCGGCGCGAGTGAAGTCTGTAGCCTTCTCACCGGATGGCCGGCAGGTAGCGTCAGCAGGAGACGACCAGGCGATTAATCTTTGGGACGTTCGTCGGAGTGGCGTCGTTGAACGCATTGGCACCCATACTGCTCCCGTTCTCTCGGTAGCATTCTCACCCGACGGGAGGCAACTCGTCTCGGGCGGGCACGACAAGACGGTGCGGGTCTACACTCGCCACCGCAGTCTTTGGGGTTACGTTCTAGATTAGCCTGTCTTTCTGCTCTATTGCTGGCGCAAGCGAGCTAGATGGTTTAAGATGCGCAGCATCACCGCCCGCAAGCAAGATAATGTCGGCGTCGCTGAGAAACGCCAGATCCGCTCCAGAGAGGCTGGAAGAAACCATTCGGCAGTTGGACACACCAGCTCCTTCCATCGCAGATACGAATATCGCATAGAAGTCGGGATGGTCGCCGTTCGAGGCGCCTACGTAGGCAGCTTTCAGTTCGTCTCGTTTCCACTCTTTCACTACTCGGTCCAAAAGAAGTTGCTCATTCTCACGCCAAAAAAGAAGCTGACTATCGGCAAGCAGAAAGATCGACTTCAATGGAGTTGTCTCAGTAAATGATGCGGATGTCATCATAACTTGTTCCTTTGACTTGATCTGAATTTGCTTCCGGCCTCCCGATCTGTCTCCGAAAGTTGAGTAGCGGAAGTATATAGCAGAGGCATGCAAGGGAGTACTGTTGTATGTCTTTAGGTAACACTTGTCATAATCAATTGGTGGCGCTTGCGCTTTGTTGCGCGCCATTTGCGAGACGCTTTATGATGGAACACTCCTAACATGAATAGGAATGTACAAAAGCATGCTGCTGGATCATCAGTCTTCGATCGCCTGACCATAATGGCTTTCGGGCGCTGTAGAAATCCAAGAGAGCCGCCGGGTTTTGTCAACGACGCAGTTCGGGTCAACAGGTCGACCACTTGAAGGAGAGGATCACTTATGCTCGCTAAGCTCGAATCCCTGAGCCCAGATCTGGGAACAATTGTACACGGTAATGCGCGAGACGATATTTCACAGTTGGACGTCGATGAGATAAAAGAGCTTTTCAAATCTTCCGGTCTGGTATTGTTCAGAGGATTCCCGCTGGACGCCGACAAGTTTCGGGATTTTACATCTCGATTTACTAATCACTTTTTGCTCTATTACAACGTTCACCGGAAGTATATAGGCGATGGCACGCAGACGGTGGAGTTGTTCGATCAGGCAATTCCTTTTCATGGAGAGTTAACATACTTACCCACCGTGACTCCCACCCTGCGGCCTCCTGACATAATCTGGTTTTACTGCGTATCTCATCCGCCCCACAGTGGTGAGACCCTAACCTGCGACGGCGTTCGATTGCTTCGCGAATTGAGTGAGTCAACGCGCAACCTGTTCATGAGCAAGAGATTGAAATACAAACTGGAACATATTGCGGAGCTATGGCACTCGCTTGCCGACAACCGCGAGCAAGTTGAAGAAATCCTGCGGCGAACTGAGGGAGTGTCGAGCTGGCGCTTTGACGACGACGATACCCTCTATTGGGATCATGTTACTCTTGCGGTGCGACCGACACGTCATCAAAATCAGCTTGCCTATATAAACAACATCTTTTGCAGTCGGTGTCCTTTTGAGGACGATACGCCGATCCCGCCAGATGTCCTTGATGAGGTATCCCGGGTGAGTGAAAGACTGACGGTGCCAATTCGCTGGGAATACAATGATCTCGTAATGATTGACAACTCAAGATGTCTGCATGGCAGGAAGTGGCATGCCGACGGGAGAATGATTTATGTGCGGATGTCGATCGCTAATTTCTAAGCCGCGAAGCGAACGACAGACTACCCTTTGCCATCCGTCGGTTACAGCATCCCTGCCTCGGTCTAGTGAATCACGCGAGACGAGCAAGAAGGACGTAGGGCTCGGGATTTTCTCAGGTCCCTGGTAATGTTGATTCTCTTCAGCCAGCGGTCCGTTCCATCATAGTTTGCGCGGAACGCTCTCCTTCCGTGCACCGTCCTGTAATTATCGATAAAGCAACAGTCTCCTGGCTCCAAAGCGATCTCTTCCAAACTTGCGTTAATTGCCTGGACCAAGTCGTGCAAAGCTTTCTGCGCCTCATCGTCAGCGCCTGCAATCCTCATATAAACAGCATCCAGGCAAAAATAGGGCGCCTCTGCGTTTCCGAACAACAGTGGAACTCGACGTGGGTCCCGCTTCATTCTGACAATGCGTTCGTAAGCCGAACTCAACAAATACTCTGTGTTTAATGCTGAGTGTTTTCCGCCATCGCAATTACCCTCCTGATGCGATTCATCCGGAAGGATTATGAATCGTTCCTGGCGCAGCACTTCCATTTGCGTTTTTGACAGTCTCAACATGTCTACCGAAGCGAAAGTGGTGCGGACGCACCCCGGATTTCGCAAGCACAGCAAACCGACGTAATCGGCCCTGTAGGGGTGAAAAGCATCTTCACTGTGCCACCACAAATCTTGATTACTACCGGTGCCGAGTTGGGCATCTTCATGTTCCTTAACGGGAAGCACCTCATGAACGATACTTCCTTCCTGCTGAGTGGCCCATCCAAAAACATCTCCTAATAAAGATCCAAGTAATATGAGAAAAAACTCCTCTTGACGAGTGCGGGAAAACTGGCCCTTTGTGTGCCAGTCGGACGGAGTTTTTCGTATCTTTAACTGATCGATTGAGTAGCCCGAAACCAGGCAGACTCCCAACCCGGTCTCACCCATTCTAAAGTTATTAATGAATCGTCGTATTCGGAGCGGTAAATCATGCGCGATTACACCAACTTCCTTGAGAAAACGTTGGTCCTCAACAGAGCGATAGGAAGAAGCAGTTTGAGTTACAAGTGCCTCGATTGCGGTCAACTCTTCAGGTGTTATCCGCAACCGCCGCACTCCGTGTGAGTTTTTTCGCTGGCTGGCCATGGCTTCAAACCTACTGGTGGAGACTCTTAGCATCCTTCGGACGTCAGAGTCCTGTAAGTCACCTCTCGACCCGTTCGAAACTTTCCACTCTTTAACGAATTGGATAAACAAGCTAGTCCTTCGGTCAACTGCGAGGTCGCTCCACCAAAGCCTAGCCGCACATGTCCTGGATAATTGAAGCAGGTACCAGGCACCAATAACACTCCATCAGTTTGGGCGAGGTGGTGACAGAAAACCTCAACATCAGGAACTCGAGGAAGACCCGGGAATGCACATACACCTCCCTGCGGCGGTACCCATTTAACAAGGCCCTGATGGTCGTTGGCCCAAGCGGAAAGAATTTCCAGATTGGTAAGGGCCTGCTGTCTGCGAATACTGAGCAGTTCATCCGCTCCTTCTATTGTTCGTCGCGCAATCAATTCCACTAAAGGCGAAAGATGTAACGTGACGTAATCGCGCAACTGAACGGCCTTTGCTAAAACGTCCGGCGCGGCAATGCACCAGCCCACTCTCAACCCGGGAAGCCCGTACGACTTTGAAAGTGTTCCGATGGAAATGCTTCGCTTATATTGGAGCCCCGGCGGCGACAAAGGAGAGTGATTGTAAGTGATATCAGCAAACGCCGCGTCCCAAAACAGGTAGGCACCGACTTCAGCTGCGGCGTTAATTAGAGCAGTTTGTTCTGACACTGAGATCGAAGCGCCGGTGGGGTTGTGCGGAAAGTTCACCACCACCATACGAGTACGAGAACCAATCAACTTTCTTGCGGCCGCGATGTCAGGGACAAAGTTTTCTTCGGCCTGCAAACGCCACCGTTTCAAATTGCAGCCAATCCCAAACGCGGTGGAGTTCAACTGTGGATATGACGGATCAAGCACTACGACCTCGTCACCCGATCGCAGTAACGCATTCATTATCAAGTAAATCGCCTCACTTGACCCATGCGTAACCATAACGGATTCCGGATCACCATCATGCCAGCGCCTGGCAATTGCTTTTCGTAGTCCCTCATCTCCCAGCGTCAGGCTATCGCGAAAGACAACTTCATCGAGTTCATCCTGCGTAATTCCAAAAAGCGCACGTAATTCACCCAAAGAGAAGTTCTCGACGCCGCTACTGCCAATGTCTATACGAGCACTGAAATAGTACTGGCGCATCCAATCTTCTAAGGGAGCTGGAGGAAAATTCATGACGTGGACCTGCTCGTTACCTTGGGTTAACAGAAAGAAACAAACGCGCCTGCATGATTCCATGACCCGACTCTATTGAGGGATCATTCTCCTCCCCAATAGAGTTGCTCGCCCAAGCATAGGCCCCTCAATGCTTCTTCGATGGAACACTGAAACTTCATCGCCACTTCCTTAATATCACTGGTGTTAATCGTCTGGGAGTCTTGCTCAGCCAGCCTGAGACGTTGACGCCACCAGTCGGCGATTTCCCCTATGACGCTTGGACGAAGATCTGACCTCATAATTCCCAGGTGCCGGTTAACGGCTGATTGCCCACCCGAAATTTGTCGCCGAGCTTCAAGCGACTTGATGGGGATATGAGCCCGTGGTTGTCCATTCACGAAACGCCTCTTCCCCGTCGAGTTCAGCAATCATTTTTAGTCGCTCGTCAACCATCTCATAATTCCCGTAGGTCGTGAGAGCAAACTGCCATGCTTCCGGATGACTCTCCACGTCCTCCTTAATGAGTTTCTTATGCTGAAGGTCATACCAGCTACCCGTACCCGGAATTGGAATGCCGATAAATGGAGTGAAGAGGGTCTGACAATCCGGATTCGCGCTCTTGATGGCTTCGCGCAAGATCCTGCAACGGTCTGCCACGCGGCGCACTCTTTCCGGAGTGTCACCGGGCCAGCCGATGATCAAGCCGAAGGTCATCATTCTCAGGCCATGGGAAGCGATGCGTGCAAGTATGTTGCAGTGGTGTTCTCTAAAGATCTGTTCGTTGGTTCGATTGATAAACTTTTTACGATAAGCGGGAGATCCGTGCAGCTTGTCATACGTAAGATCGAGAGGATCCTCGATTGGTGTAAAGAGGCGATAACAGTTCGAAAACATCTCACTGATCAATTCATCGTCAAAGCCCCGCTCATCATGCAACAAAGAGTATTGCAGTCCATTGGAAAACTCCCAGGAAAAACCGTGCTCGCGAAAAACGCGATAACGCTCAATGATAGTGTCTCTACCGGACAGCTCGGTCCCACTTACTTTCTTCATCAGCAACGGCGTCAATTCGTTGTCCGCCATCATCATCAACGCCCGAAATCCCCACGCCTTCAAGTGCCGGGCATAATCGTTCACTTGTTCAGTTTTCATCATGCGGTACCGCAGGCCCGCCGAATAACAAAACGAACACGTCTCGTGACAGCCGCGAGAAGTTTCCACGTATGCCAAGGGAGGCAATACCCCGCTTGGTAGATCTCCCTCGTGACTCTCCACCCAATCAGAAATGTTTTCCGCCACGAGATCAAAAGCCGGCAAGGGGACTTCCTCCATCTTTGCGATCCCTCTGATCGGGCTCTTGCAGATCTTTCCATCCTCAATATAAGCAATTGAGGGAATGCTATCTAAAGGTAGTCTTCCAAGAAGGCCGCGGATCAGGTCCGGCCCGCATTGTTCACCATCGCCCAGAATTACAGCGTCCGCTTCACCGTGCTTCAAGTAATATTCCCACCGCGCCCGCACGTCCGAACCGGCGTAAATTAATTTGATTCGTGGGTTCAGTTCCCTGGCGCGAAGTCCGATGGCGACAGCCACGTGGGCTTCCTGAGTAAAATTGACGGTAATACCGAGGATGTCTGTACCCTTTGCTATGTCTCGGATTTCCTCACCGTCCAGGCTTAGACCAATCTGGTAATGTTCAAGTACACCATCGCCGTAAGGAACCGTCTTATATTTCTCGTCGTGGTTCGGGTCGACAAGACGACCGTCTATGATCGCAAGTTCGTAATCATCTCCCAACGCTTCGCGCAACTTCGCGGCAACGATCGGCTGAGTGTGCAGCGGCGTATGTTGTCTAACCGTTCCAATGATGGAAACGTTCGAACCCCGTTTCCATACAGACTTGATCCGCGGAGGCTCAACCAGAGTTATCTTGTATCGGCTCATCTGCTGTTCTCGAGATCGAAAGACGCCGGTCAAGCCCGCAGGCTCAACTGCAGGTTGCCTGGCGAAGATGCTCTTCAGCTACTTCATTAATAATTGCGTCGGTGGGACATTGTAAGACGCAAGCTCCACAACCAACACACACTTTTGGATTAACGAACTCCATCTTCTTTTGGTCTGTGAGAGCAAAGCACTCGACCGGACACACGTTATCACAAACGCCGCAACCAATACATTGCGTCTCGATCACCTCAAGCTGAAGGTCGCAAGAGCCATAAAAGAGTTTTGAGTAGCCGCAGGGCCAATATGGGGAATAGCTGGGGAATGCTGTGCCCGCCAGGAAAGAGGCGAAGCCAATGAGTGTCGCCCATTTCACCGCTTCAAAGGGCGTTGCCTGATCCAAATAACTGAGTATTCCGAGTGTGACGGCATACCCGATCAAGGCGAGTACACCGGACTTTTGCACGAAAGTTTTACCCGGTACGACAAAACAGCCCAAACTGATTGCTAGTGAGAAGAGCGCCACGGTCAGACCAAACCAGAGCCCAGCCCTCCAACCAAAAATTAAGGCCGGAAACAAGGTGAATCTCAACGTGAGGCTCCCCCACATGGCAACTGCCATTTCCAGACGTTGCAGCACTGTAAAGGTTACGCGTGTCATCGTCTCAGTTTTATGTTTTGTTTTGAGAAACTCGGGAACATCTTCGATTTCCACGGGACCGAATATTCCGATCCATCCGGTGCGCCTCTTAAGGTCAAACATGTTAATGCCGCTGGCGCTAAGTTCGGGCAGCAACAGTCGTCGATGATCGACGATTTCAGCGATGCGACTCGTTTTAATGATGGAAATTATGCTGTCGATCGAGAACCGGCCTCCACCCGCCGCGCACCAAACGTCTAACCCGCCCGCAGGCGCAACCAGTAAATAACAATCTGTTCCCGCAAGAGCGCGGCAGACTCTGCGGACCGTCAAATCGTAATTAGTCGTGACAAGAACGGGCGATTTTCGGTTTGGACTTCCGATCTTGATCAGACGCGGCTTCGTGGGATAGGGAACCATTCGGAACACGAGCTGAAATAATCGCCGTGGCCAGTCGAAAACCGGCCATGGGCGTGCTGGAATTTCTCGTGTTGTCGCATCGTCACGTATCGCTTGAGGAGCTGCTCCTCTTCCGTTTGTTGCCGGATGGATCCGGCTCAAACCAGATTCCGTCGCGACTGTTTCCTTCATGATGCCCTTTCTGCTTGCAGGAATCTCATGGTTTCTCCCAGAAAGGCCTGAGAACTGACTATGCGAAAGCCCGCCTGCTCAATTCGTTCTTCCAGTCGAGAGAGTGGATGAGTAGCCGGTGGGACCACGACAAAAGTCAGTAACATAAGCGGAAACTCAATCACGTAATAGAGAAGAGTTCTGAGGGGATTAGCGGATTTAAGGTCCTTAGCCTGCAGAATAAGAAAAGTCAGCAGACGTATTGGAAATCTTAAAGCGCGCAAACACCAACGACGCACCAAGCCCGCGGGTTCTACTTCGTCGACGACTATCAACCGACCTTGCGAGTGCAAAATTTGCCGGCACTGAAGGAGCACGCAATCGATTTCGGCATCTGACATTTCGCTGAGAACGAGAAGGTTTACGACACAATCGAATGTCTCAGGATCGAAAGCGTCCTCAATTTCCAGGGCAGACAGCCTCTTAAATTCAACCGACCCCGGCAATCCCGCGCGCGACACTTCTTCACGTGCTATCGAAAGCATATCAGGCGAAGTATCGATGCCAACGACTTGAATGCTACGCGAAGCCAAAAGCGCCGCAAACGAACCAGTCCCACAGCCGATCTCCAGCACTCGCGTTCCCACAGGGATCGAATGTGTTGCGATCTCCTCCTTAATCTTTCGGAGGCGGCCCCGTGTGAGCAGGTGCATCCACAGGTCAAACCGTCGCGGGCACTCCTCGAACACTTTCATCAGAATGTAGGGCATTCTTCCCTCGCCAACCCGAACTCGGACATTTAACCGTTAGCCGCAAACTTGCCCTTGTGTTCCTGGTAAAAGGTTTGCATCGTCTGATTGGCGTTCAAGTTGTTTTGCAGCTTGCTTACGAATTCGTCGAGCTCGTCTCCAGGCAAAACAGCAAGCAATCGATCTTCGCTAATGTCCGTGAATGTCCGCATCCCCATACAACCCAAAGAGAGTGTCGGTTGAGATGTCTTTGAAGCCACCGGCAAGGCGGCGCATGCCGGTCTACCGAATGCAGTGGTTGGAAAATCTTCGGTCCAACGACAACTGCCTGCCGACTCGCTGAAAATCATAGCTTGACGAGGAGTTAACCACATCAGGACCAGCTCCGGCTTGACTGGAAACTCTTTCAGGGGCCCGTAGGTGATGCCGTTCTTTTTCTTATCAATTGTCGGAATTTTCGCGGCTTCGTCCGGTGAAATATAGCCGCAACCGGTCATCATCTGAACAATTCCCATAAGCTGCTCTTGTACGCTCGCCGGCATGTCAAAGCCCATCGTCATGGCCCCCACGGGACAATTGAAATGTTTATCTGCGGGGCTATAAAACACACCCTGCTCGGCGTTCCGCCAAAACGTACATGCAGAGGGGACATCGGCTTCGAAAGTAGCCACGTCGGCAGGCGGTTCATCGCTGAAGGCAAGTGCGATTGGCGGGGTCGCTAGATTCAGGCCGGAGGAAATCTTTTGAGCTGCTTCTTTATAGATCATGCATTACCTTCCTTTTTGGTTGATGGAACGTTGGTGACTGAACGTTTCATAAATGCGTGAAACCGAAAAGTCGAAACACTTGGTTGAAGCCACGACGCGAGAGACTAACTACCCGCGGTGGCAGGAAGTGGACCTTGGGAGCCATCAATTGAGAGGGATAACCCCAAAATTGGATCCTGGAATATGAGATCAGATCAGAGCGACCTGCTCCGACGTCGGTTCTGCTCAACAATACCAGGGCTCGTTCAGATAAGGGATCGTTGCCCTGGAAAATGCTCCTATTAAAGCTGGAATACCGGCGATGTTGCCATTCGAATCGACAGCTGCCTCATGCGCTACCTTCCAAACCTTCTCAAATATTTCAGTCCGCGTCTGCTTCTTCAATTGACCATCTTTGACGACCTTGAACACATCGGTATACAAACGGTCCACGCGCTCATCTTCGTGTTTCCAGGGATAACTCAGGGATACTTCATCAAAGTCCTCAACCAGATTACTGACCTCAGTTAACTCAAGTAACTTAGAACCGGCGGGAATCAAAAGCCGGATGGCGCATTGAATCGGAGAGAGGTTCGCAACGAGGCCCAACTCGATGATGACGTTGAGTAAATCCAAATAACCATCACAGGTGGTCCAGGGAGTAAATGACACAAAAGTCGGATTGAGGATCAATCCTACGTTGTTGAGTAAAGAGACGGCCTTAATAAAATCAGCTCTGGTGTGGCCCTTTTGAAAAATCGCTAGTGTTTGGTCGTCCACTGATTCGACGGCACTGGTAATGAAGAGGCAGCCCGTATCTTTGAGAACAGATAAATGTCGAGCACACTTCAGGAGGTGTTCGATCTTAATGATTACGTCGTAGGTGAGGTCGGGAAACCTCTGATGCAGTACCTTGACTATGGCAATTGCGTGGCTGGGACTATTAAAGAAGTCAGGGTCGCCAAAGGTTATATGTTGCGCACCGGCCTCAACTTGTTTCCGTATATCTTCTAAGACGACCTCTTGCTGGATAACCCGAAACTTTCCGTTATAGACTGGAACGATCGGGCAGTGACGGCAAAGGTGTTTGCAGCCGCGCGTAGCTTCTGTATAGCCGGCAATCTTACGTAGATCACCAGAACAGACTTGGGCATAGCGGTGAAGTCCCGCTAATCCACTCCGGTCGGGGACCTGAAAGGATTGCCTTGCAAGGGAAATAACAGGCTCTTGCTGAGGAGCCAAATCACGAATCCTCGCGTTGGATAGCCGATGGACCAGACTAACCAATCCCTCCTCAAACTCACCTCCAAGGATGGTTGCAGCGCCGAGCTTTCTCAGGAAGCCTTCGTTTACCGGCGCATACAAACCGTAAAAGCAAAGATGAGCATCGGGGTTAATTGACTTTATGCGTTCGACTAACGCGGTGGCGAGGCGGGTCGCTGTATGCATGGGGACATAGATTGCCACCAAATCCGCAGCGGCGATCGCCTGGGGATCCAGACGCTGAACGGAGAGATCTAAACACGTAACCGCCGCACCGCTGGATTTCAACCAGGCGGCTGGCGAAGCCAGACCGAATGGCTGATGTCCTAATTCATAAGTTGAAATAAGGACAACCTTCAATTTACACCGTTAGCTGAACCAATACCGAGATCTCGACTATTCAGCGGAAGAGCTCAAATCGTTTGCTCCAACGCCTTCGCAATCAGCATCGGCAAGCAATGCGCGAACTCTATTGCACCAAAACCAACTGGCCGGCCGGTGCGGCTCCCTTGTCGCCAAGCTTGAACAAACTAAAGTTCGCTGCCGTATTAACTTGCCCTTGGCCAAACCTGACAGTACCAATCGCGGTTTCAAATTCGCCACCGGTAAGAGCACGCTTCATTTGTTCGCCGCCGCCGCCGCCTTTTTCAATGGCATTCCTGACCACATGGACAGCGGAGTATCCCGCGACGTTGTACGGGGCGGGAGCGGCATTAAATCGGCTTTGGAAAGTGTCGGCAAACGTCCTCAAGGCCGCATTGCCACTTTGCACATTACCAAAGCTCTCGTTAACAACGAAAATGTTGTTGGTCCGGAAGGCAGCCGGCAGGACTAACTCATCCATCGAGTTCAACGCAACGATACAGGCAGCCCCTCTCAACATGACCTTCAACCTGGGGTTTATCGCGGCGGCGCTTTTAACAATCGCAGGGGGCGCTACCGGAAGGAACGAGGGTGTAATCAACACATCGGGCGTGCTGCTGGATATTTTTCTTACTTGCTCCTGAAAATCAGTAGTACTCTCATCATACCTCTCGTCCGCCACAATGGTGGCCCCCGCTTCAGTCAGGTATTTCCTGACGGCCTGAACATAGGTATCAGTGAACTGGTTGTTCGGCTCCAACAATGCTACGCGACGAGCTTTCAATTGGCGGGTCGCAGAGTTCGCCACGAATTGGGCTTCTGCGTCCGTTGAAGGATAGATCAGAAACACGTTCTTGCTGAGGGAAGCAAGATTCGCAGAGTGCGCCGTTGGCACAACTTGAACTATTTGGGATTTATCTGCCAGCGGAGCCGTTGCCGCCGTCGCACTGGAAGAGAGCGGGCCAATTATCGCCTCCACCTTCGCGTCCACCAGCTTTTGATACGCTTTAACGGCATTTGCTGGATCGCTCCCATCGTCCTCTATCAACAATTCGACCTGTCGGCCCCTGATGCCTCCCTGTGCGTTGATCTCGTCTCTGGCTAAAAGAATGCCGTTCTGCACTAGCTGCCCGTGGTCGGCAAACAAACCAGTCATCGAGTTGATCACCCCGATGCGAAAGGTCCCCGTCTCCGGTTGAACGACGCCTGTTTTAGGTTGACACTGGGTTAAGAAAAGAACTCCTAAGACAATTAAGAGCCAAATGCCTTTTCTCATAAGCACACCTCTCCTTTCAGGAAGTAGGTCTGAATCGACGACCTACTGAACCGGGACGAGTTCGCCTCGGCCCTTACCAACTCGGCCCACATCCAACTTATAAAGACTGAAACCAGCCCCCGTATTGACTTGATTTTGGTCAAACTTGACTCTACCAAAAGCCGTTTCAACCTCAGCCCTGCTAAGGGCTGTCCGGAGACGCCCACGCTGACCTGGACCGACAGCAGGCTGGCCTGTTCCTTTCTCAATCGCGTCCTTCGCTACGTAGACTGCCGCAGACCCCATCGCCGCATAAGGTTGAGCAGCTTCGTTGAAGCGCTTCTGATAAGAAGCAAGGAACTCCTGCATAGGAACGCTCCCTCGCTGATCAAGCGTTTCATTCACGAAGAAAATGTTCTCGCGGAATTCGGCAGGGAGGACCAGTTCGTTCAAGCCCTGCAACGCCAGTGCACAAGCTGCCCCCTTAACTACGGCAATGATACTGACGTTCTGCGCAGCAAGTTCACGAGTAATGGCCACTGGTGCGACCGGAAGGAACGACGGAAAAACTATCACATCGGGCTTCGTGCGAGCTATCCTGGCGACATCGGCGCGAAAGTTAGTCGTGCTCTCTTTAAACCTCCTATTGTCCACGATCGTGCCGCCACCTTCCTTTACATATCGCGTCAGTGCGTTGGTAAACTGGTCGCTGAACGAGTTAGCCGGCATAAAGACCGCGACCCTTTTCTTTTTCAATCTCTCGGTAGCAACCCCAGCGATGAAGCGCGCCTCATCATCCTGGTTAGGATAAATGAGAAACGAGTTACGGCTTATTCCTCTGAGCTTGGTGGAGTGGGCCGTAGGCACCACTTGTGGAATGTCATATCTGTCGGCCAGCGCCGCTGTTGCCGCGGCCGCACCTGAAGAGAGTGGCCCAATAATCATGTCCACTTTCGCGGCGGCCAGCTTATGAAAAGCTTTGACCGCTCTGCCAGTGTTGCTGGCATCATTCTCAATGAGCAACTCAATGTTTCGGCCGTTGATGCCTCCCTTGGCGTTGATCTCGTCTCTGGCTAGGAGAATACCGTTCTCAACCAACTTACCTTGATCAGCAAAGAGACCAGTGGTTGAATTTATCACGCCTATGCGAACAGGATTAGTCTGAGCTCTCCCGATAGTGGAGGTGTTCCGAGAGCTGAAGAGGAAAACTCCAAGTGCAATTACGATCAAGACATACACAATCCTTCTCATCAGGTTTGCTCCTTTCGGGAAGTAGGTAGGACATCTGTGTGCTTGCCTTTCTTAGCAACCGGCGCTTCGCGCTGCTCAGCGCAAGACGATGAGGTAATAAGGTGGCAGAATGTTGCAAGGGTCGTTCTGACACTGCAACAGAACACTCTCTGAATCGGACAGTTCGCGAGGGCCTACGGCATTATAGTTCCCGGATTGATGAAGTGCAATGCCCGGCTGGCCCTACTCAACGCTCGTTTTCTTCATCAGGATTGAACTCTCGCCCGCTATTTCCTGATGCAACTACGTCTTGCCTCGCAAAAGGTCAGCCAGATGCGCCACTGTCGGTTCTTCAAATAGCTCCACCAGTGGCACCTTTGTGCCAAACGAACGCTGGATACGCGAAACGAGACTCAAGGCCAACAGCGAATGACCGCCCAGATCAAAAAAGTTGTCAAGGATACTGATCGGTTTCGTGTCGAAAAGTTCTTCCCAAATAAACGTCAGTTCACTCTCTAAACGGTCACGCGGTGCGACGAAAGCCCTTTCCAGTGTTAGCGGTCCAGTAGACGGAGGCAGAAGAGCAGCCCGATTCAGTTTTCCGTTTGGCATTAAAGGCAGTGCGTCTAAAACAATAAAGCCTGAGGGTACGAGATAATTTGGTAAACGCTCGCGAAGGAAATCACCCAAGTTTCCCCGACAATCTCCCTGCCCTGGTTTTTGCACTACATACGCGAGAAGCTGCTTCTGGTCTTGTATTGACTCCGTCACGACCACGACACATTCTTCTATCGCCGGGTGTTTGCGAAGTACTACTTCGATCTCGCCAAGTTCGATGCGATAGCCGCGAAGCTTGATTTGAGAATCCATTCTACCCAGCAAACGTATGCTGCCATCGGCCGACCGAACACCGACGTCACCAGTCTTATAAAGACGTTGGCCGCGCTTCTTGCTTATGGAATCGGGGATGAAATTTTGGGCGGTGAGTGCAGGCTGATTGAAATAGCCACGGGCCAATCCTTCACCGCCGATATAGAGTTCACCCGGCACCGCAACAGGCACGACGTTGTAATGTGAGTCAAGGACATGAACGACCTCGTTAGCTAGCGGGCATCCTATGGAAAGCCTGGTCGCATGAGCGTCGGTCGATAAAAAGCAGAACGTTGAATAGGTTGTATCTTCAGTTGGACCGTACAAATGTATAAGTTTCTGAAGGTGCTTCTGCTCGCGAAGTCGCCGAAACAATTCGTCGGGAGAAGACTCTCCACCTAGATTAATAGTGCGAACTGATTCAGGTAACTCACCGCCGCGCAAAAGCTCACTCAAAGTCGTAGGAACCGCACTGATCAGCGTCACCTGCTCTGTTTGCGCCATCGTAGGGAGCTGCAAAACATTTTCTGCCAGAATCGCCTTGCCTCCCCAACTGAGTGGACCAAATAATTCGAAAACGGAACAATCAAAACAGATCGATGTTGTCGCCAACACTCCGGCTAGATCATCCGCGGAAAAAACTTCCCTGGCCCAATACAACAAACACACTGTGCTCCGATGCGTGATCGCCACGCCTTTGGGACGCCCTGTAGACCCGGATGTGTACATCACATACGCGAGATTTAGCGGGCAGAGCGAAGTGGGGTTGGGATTCGTTGTAGGCTTTCCGCTCAGAAACGACTTGTCAGAATCCAGCCAAACTAGTTTCAATTCTTTACTAGGCCGAATCTTTTCGGCGACGCCGCGGTGCAGAATCAATACCCGAGATGCGGAATCCTCAAGGATGAACTGCAGGCGCTGCTCCGGATAATTCGGGTCCAAGCCAACGTAAGCTGCTCCGGATTTTAATACCGCAAGCATTGCGATCACCATATCAACGGACCGCTCGACACAAATGCCGACGAGCATTTCCGGCCCGACACCCAGATTCAGTAAATGGTGAGCTACCTGGTTCGCCCGGCAGTTCAACTCGTAGTAAGTAAGTGGTTCGTCGTTATGGACCAGCGCAATGGCCTGAGGATCCCGTTCAGCTTGTAACTCAAACAAGTGGTGGACGCACTGGTCGGTTGGATATTCACGTTTGGTCTCATTCCAAGCTTCCAACTGGCGCCGTTCCGTCATTGAGAGGATGTTGGTTTCCGAGAGGTGCTGATTGGTGTTGGCAACAAACGATTCGAGGATAGTCTCAAAGTGTCCCAGTAACCGGCTGATCGCCGCATCGTCAAAAACGTCTGTCCGATATCCTAACGTTGCCACCAAAGAGTCGCCCTCATCCGCCAGGCACATAGTCAGTGCATAGTTTGTTCTTCCGAAACCTCCAATTCGAGATCTCTGTGTACCGGCTTTCCGCTCTCTGGCCGGCTGCTTTAACAACTCATCGATCGGATAGTTTTCGAACTCGATAATGCTCTCGAAGAGCGGTAAATTTCGAGGCACCGCGCTCCAGCCATGAATTTCCACCAGCGGGGTGTAATCGTATCTGCGAAGCTCTAGTTGCTGCTCCTGGATGTCTTGAAGCCAGGATATGATTGAGGCCCCTGCAGGGACCTGAATCCTTATCGGCAAAGTGTTTATAAAAAGCCCGATCATGCCTTCAACGCCGTCCAGAGTGGGAGGCCGACCCGCTGACGTAAATCCGAAGACAACGTCCTCCTGACCGCTGTAACGACTCAGTAGCAATGCCCAGGCGCCTTGAAGCACTGTGTTTATTGTTAATCGATGCTGCTGGCCCAACGATCGCAGGGCCTGCGTCAACTCCGGAGGCAAACAGAGGTATTGCTCACCATATCTTTGTTCTTGCCTCGATGACTTCTCTGACGTTGCCTGTTGAGTAAGCGGCGTAGGAGCGCTGATGCCTTCGAGATAATGGCGCCAGAACAATTCCGCCTCCGCCAAGTCTTGTTCTTGTAACCAGGAAATGTAATCGCGGTAAGGTCGTGTAGGCTGAAGATTGAGCTGTTCGCCAGAACAAAACGTGCGGTATGACTCTGAGAACTCCTTCAGTAATAAGGCGACACTCCAGCCGTCAAGCAAAAGGTGGTGACTGCTCAGCACAAACTTGTAAGCTTCTGCGGCCGTACGAATGAGTGTTGCACGCATGAGCGGGGCTTCAGACAATGTGAAGCCACGTTTTCGATCTTCGCTAAGAAGTTCTTCCAACCGTGCGTCCTGCTCGGCCTGCTCGTAATTCCGCCAATCTTGTTGGACCAACGGGAAGGTTACTTGCCGATGTACGAGTTGTAGCGGTTTTCCAAGTTTTTCCCAGACGATCGAGGTGCGCAGGATCGCGTGTCGGTCAACTAAACTTTGGAATGCGCGTGAGAATGCCTGGACGTTGAGAGCACCCGGAAGGGCATAAACTATCTGGACGAAATATTCTCCAGATTCCGGCGACAACAAGGTGTGAAAAAGCATTCCTTGCTGCACTGGGGAAAGCTCATAGATGTCTTCAATACTTTCCAGCTTAATTGATCCTTTCTTTACCCGTATCGCCAATTAGTTCGATCAGCCTGTCCAGCTCCTGTTGTGTCAAGCGCGCCGCCGGAAAGTCCATTGGCGTGTATCGCTTCGAGTTTTCACTACTAACGACTGGCGCCGGCGCTTTCCACGATGCACTCGGAGTGTAGTTCTGAGCGACGGCAGCCAACTCACGCACGGTCTGATTCTGAAATAGTTGCTTCGGCGTTAACTCTAGTCCCGCCTGCCGCGCCCGCGCGATTATCTGAATGCTCAGTATCGAATCTCCGCCCAACTCAAAAAAGTTTTCGTTCATCCCTACCTGCTTCAGCCCCAACACGCCCGCCCAGATCTCTGACAGGACCTTTTCTGCCGTTGTCTCTGCCTGCGACTGCTCAGCTTCCCGGGGCCGCTCGGGTAAAGACTTCATCGACAACAGCGCCTGGCGATCCACTTTGCCACTCGCAGTCAGCGGAAATTCACTGAGCCACACGAAGCTCGCTGGGATCATGTAACTCGGCAGCCGCTCCTCCAGAAACTGTCGGAACTCGCGGTTCGTTGGGACCGGTTGCCCGCCGGCAACGAGATAAGCCACGAGACGCGTTTCACTATTATGGTCCAGATGGGCCATGACGATCGCTTCGCGCACGGTAGATTGTTGTCTCAGTGTGCTTTCAATCCCTTCTAGGTCGAAACGTATTCCACGAATTTTCACCTGCTGATCTCTGCGCCCAAGGTGTTCGATGTTGCCATCTAATCGATAACGCCCCAGATCACCTGTGCGGTAGAGTCGAGTTCCACCAGCGAGGCTGAAAGGATTAGGCAGGAACTTTTCCGCCGTCAGTTCCGGACGCTTGTAGTACTCCCTGGCGAGCGTTTTACCACTGACATAAATGTCTCCAACGAGCCCGAGCGGGACTGGTTGTAAGGCGTCGTCCAGCAAGTAAACCTGAACATTGTCGATCGGCCTGCCAACCGGTACGTGCACCGGATTACACGGGAACTCTTTCGATTCATACCAGGAAATGGCTGTGACTTCAGACGCACCGTAATCGTTTATCAGGGTCGCCTGCGGAACGCGCTCATGAAAACGATTGCCCAGCTCAGGTGATAGCGGTTCACCAAGTGTGGTACAGAACCTCAAGCTCGCCAGGCGAACTTCGAGATCCATGTCCGTATCCAGAATTTGTCTCAGCAACGTTGGCACCATCACTACGCGTGAGACGCGGTAGTGCTCCAGCATCTCGACAAACCTAAGCGGATCTTTCACCGTATCGTCAGGCACAATCAGCACCGGAACGCCTTGCAAAAGCGGACCGAGCAACTCATAAATGGAAACAGCAAAGCTTAACGCGGTACGCTGACATGCAACCTCGTTGGCAGCAAATGGATATACTCTCCACATCCATTCAAAGCGTTTGAGAAGTTGTCCATGACTTACGGCAACACCCTTTGGCCGCCCAGTTGAGCCTGAGGTGTAAATCACATAAGCGATGTTCTCGGTAACAACACACTCGGGAGGATCTGTGTTGATATGCTGAGCGGGTGTTTCCGGCTTTTCGTCTAAACAAATCACTCGCGCGTTATGACTTGAGAGTCGTGACTTGAGCTTTGTTTCTGTCAGTATTACGGCGACATCGATTTCGCGCAAAACTGATTCGATCTGTCTGCTTGGCCAGGCCTCATCAAGCGGCACATATGCCCCTCCGGCTTTGAGAACTGCGAGCAGCCCGATAGCGCTCTTCAAAGAACGCTCCATGTAAACGGCAACCGGGGCCTCTGGTCCAACTCCAACCGCGCGTAATTGATGGGCGAGTTGGTTCACGACGACGTTCAACTCCCCATAGGACACGCTGCCGCTATCGAATATCAAAGCTACTGCGTCAGGTTGTTGCCCCACTTGCGTCTCAAACAACACATTGAGACTGTCTACAGACTTGTAATCGATCGTGGTTTGGTTCCAATCATGCAGCAACTGCCTGGTTTCGTGCGGCGTGAGCAGTGGGATCGAAGTGACCGGTTGGTCTGGATCGTCCACGACGCTTTCCAGGATCATCCTGTAGTGATTGAGCATGCGGGTGATGGTGTGGCGGTCAAAAAGATCGGCGCTAAAAGTCATGACGGCCATCATCCCTTGCGGCTCTTCGCTAATCGCGAGATCCAGGTCGAAAGCCGTCGTTACATGCTCAAAGTCGAATGGTCGGCATTTCAGACCACTCAATGCAATATCAGATCGAGGCAGGTTCTCTAGCACGAACATCACTGAGGAGAACTGCTGGCGACTGAGATCCCGCCGTTGCCGCAGAAACTTTACGAGATATTCAAATGGTACGTCCTGATGCGCATACGCTTCGAGACAGACCGTCCGTACTTGCCGGAGCACCTCTCGAAATGTGGGCTGGCGTGACAGATCAGTACGCAGGATTAATTGGTTGACAAAGAAGCCGATCAGATCTTCTGTTTCCAATCGATGGCGCCCCGCTATGCGCGTCGACACCCCAATATCTTGTTGTCCGGTATAGCGAAAGAGCAACGTCTGGAATGCCGCCAGCAACGTCATGAACAATGTAACTCCGGCGGCTTCGCTCAACTGCCGCAACCTCTTCACCAATTCCGCGTCCAACGCCATCACTTCCTCGCCGCCACGGCCACCCTGGATCGCCGGTCGCACTCCATTACTCGCTAACTCCAGCGCCTGCATCCCAGCCAACTGGTTACGCCAGTATTCCAACTGCCGCTCCAACACTTCTCCTTGCAGCCACTCCCGCTGCCACACTGCATAATCCCCGTACTGTATTCTCAACTCCGGCAGCGGCGAGGATCCT
>JAICGZ010000061.1 GCA_025922875.1 Pyrinomonadaceae bacterium | reverse complement strand
CACCGTCGCCACCGCGCCGCGGCCACGATCGAGTTTTGCTTCCAGCACAACTCCCGATGCAAGGCGTGTCGGGCTCGCACGCAGGTTCAAAATGTCTGAGGTCAACAGAACAGTTTCGAGTAACGTTTCGAGGTTCTGTCGCTTCTTGGCGGAGACCTGGACCATTTCGGTCTCGCCGCCCCACTCGAGTGGCGACAGTCCCTGCTGGGCCAGTTCCTGCTTGACACGGTCGGGGTTCGCATCGGCTTTATCAACCTTATTAATCGCGACGATGATCGGAACTCCCGCGGCGCGCGAGTGTTCGATCGCTTCGATGGTTTGCGGCATCACGCCGTCGTCGGCAGCCACAACGAGCACGACGATGTCGGTTGCTTTCGCACCGCGTGCGCGCATCATGGTGAACGCTTCGTGACCCGGCGTATCGAGAAATACGACGCGACGAGTTTCTCCGGGATTGTCCGGGTTCGGCACCTGCACGCTGTACGCGCCGATGTGCTGAGTGATGCCGCCTGCTTCACCGCCGGCGACGTCGGTAGTACGAATCGCGTCGAGCAGCGACGTCTTACCGTGATCGACGTGGCCCATCACTGTGACCACAGGCGCTCGCGGCAATTCGACGTCGTCGGCGTCGGCGGCGATGAGTTCTTCAAACTCTTCTTCCGCAACCATCTCTTCAAAGGGCACGAACGAAACGTCGTAACCGAATCGCTTGCCGAGGTCTGCGGCAACGTCGTCCATCAACGGTTGATTGATGGTCGCGAAGACGCCGCGCTGCAACAGCAACGTCACCACGTCTTTCGGCTTGATTCCGAGTTTCTCTGCAAACTCTTTGACTGTCGAACCTTCGATCAGACGAACTTCTTTCAGTTCGCCCGAATTCGGTACCTCGAGTCGACCAGCGATACGGTCTTCCAGTGACAACGCCTTCGGCGGTGGAATGAAATCGCCCTTGTCAAATCTTCCGGCCTTGCCCTCGATCTTTCTGCCGCCGCGCGGGCTGCTGCGTCTCGAACGACGACGACCAGCATCGGGCGGTGGAATGTAGGTGGTCTGCGGAGTCGCTGTTTCACCTGGCGTTCCGAGACGTTCGGCTCGGGGCAGGGAAGGCCGTTCCCGGACGCGCGAACTGCGATCGACGCGTTCCTTGGCCGGGATTGAAGGAGGCGGCGCCGGCGCTGGAGCACGTTCTCCGGGTCTGATACCCGCATTGAGCGCGGCTGCGGTCGGACGCAAAACTCTGACTTGTCGCGAAGGTACAGGAGGCGCCACAGTTTTTTGTTCGGCGCCATTTGTGGGAACTACGACTTCCGGCGCAGGGAGGACCGGTTCCGGAATCGGCTCCGGTTCAGCAGAGGAAGCAGCAATCGGTTCGGCTTCGACCGCAGGCGCCGCCGGCGGTGGAACCACTTCCTCAATGACCGGAGCTTCCGCACGCGCTGCGGGAGCCAACCGCTTCACTAACCTCGTAACCGGTTGTTGCTTGGGAGGCTCAGTTACCGCAGCCGGTGGCGGCTCGACGGGCGCCGCCGGAGCCGGGGTCGGTTCAGGTTGCTCGTCAACAGCCTCCGGTTCAGCTTCGACAACCGGTGCTTCCGGAGTTGGCAGCACCGCGCGCTTAACGACTTTGACCGTGCGCTTGACAGCGGTTTCCTTCTTCGGAAAGTACTTGTTCCGAATCTTCTCGGCCAGCTCTTTGGATACCGAGTTGGAGGGAACGCTTACATCGACACCCTCACGACGCACCTCTTCAATGAGTCGCTTCGTATCGAGCTTTAATTCTTTGGCGAGATCGTAAATACGAACTTTAGAAGAAACTGTCATGCACTCCTTCTCGACGCTTGCTCGTGCGTCCTATCGACCTAAAGTGATTGGGCACCGCATGCCCAGGCACTCAGCGTCGATCAGAAGTTCGGCGCATGACGGCAGGGGCTAAGCGGGCAACACAAAAAATCCGAATAGACCGAATTTGTGTTGTTACAACGTGGCTGCATCACTGGTTCTCATCATCCGCACTCCCGCCTGATGCAGCATCTTCCGAAACTGCGGGAGCCGATGTTTCTGCTTCTTCGGTGGCGGCCTCTGAAGCAAGCTCTTCATCTTCCGCCAGCACTTCCTTCGCAACTTCCTCAATGCCTTCGAAGGCTTCGACGCCCGAGGAAGTTATGTCAGGAGATGGCGTGATGGTGTCAGGCCGCAAATCGCGGCCAGGTTCCTGCAAAACGATCTCGTCGGCCGGAATGGGCTCGGCTTCAGTCAGTGAAACCGGATCGGCCGATTCCCAGGCCCTGATCTCAGGTTCTGCACGGAAGGGCACACCGTTTTCGACGGCTTCGTCATAGCCGGCGGCAGTCATTTCAGGCGATGGTTCGACTTCTTCTTCCATCGATTCATCGAACTCTGCAGAAACTGCGTGTGGCTCATCCGGCACTTCTTCTGTTTCACCCATACTGCGATTGCGCATGGCGACTACAGCTTGCGCCGCGTTCAAGATCACTTCCGCTTCGTCCAAACTCAGATCGAGGAACTCGACTAGATCGTCAACCGAGGTTTGGGCGAGGGCGTCGATGTCGTTGATACCGTGCTCGGCGAGGGCCTCAGCCTGTTGCGCCGTGACACCTTCGATCGCTGAAAGCGGTACTGATTCGCCAGAGGCAATGAGCGCTCCCATCTGTTCGGTGACTTCGCGCTTGATCTCTTCCTCGCTGCGAATATCGATGTTCCAACCAACCAGTTTGGTGGCCAGCCGCACGTTCTGTCCACGCTTGCCGATCGCGAGCGACAGCTGGTCTTCATTGACGATGACCTCCATCTGCCGGTTCTCGATGTCGGTGATTCTGACCTGATTAACTTTCGCCGGTGAAAGTGCGTTAGCGGCAAATACCGAAGGCTCGTCTGACCATTCGATGATGTCGATCTTCTCACCGCGCAATTCGCGGATGATCGCCTGCACGCGTGAACCTTTCATACCAACGCACGCGCCGACAGGATCGACGTCACGCTCATTCGACATGACAGCGATTTTCGCGCGTTCGCCTGGTTCGCGCACAGCCGACTTGATTACGACCGTGCCGTCGTAGATCTCCGGCACTTCCATTTCAAACAACCGCAAAAGCAGTTCGGGAGACGTACGCGAGACTTCGACCTGCGGCCCTTTGGATTCCTTGGACACGTTGTTTATGACGACGCGAATGCGCTCGCCCTGGTTCCACTGCTCACCGCGCGATTGCTGTGAACGCGGAAGAATTGCTTCCAGGTTGCCAAGGTCAACGATGATGTTGCCGCGCTCAAATCTTTTGACGTAACCGTTGACGAGGTCACCGATCTTGTCGATGTATTGCTCGTACACGTTGCTGCGAACAGCATCACGAACTTTTTGAAACAGGATCTGCTTCGCTGTCTGGGCAGCGATGCGGCCCAACTCTTCCATCGGCAACGGCAGCAACAGCGCGTCGCCCAGTTCAACTTCGTCACCGGCCAGTTCGCGTGCTTCTAATATAGAGAGTTCGGTGGCGGGGTTTTCCACTTCATCGACGACAACCTTTGAAGCAGACAGTTCGATACCTGTCTCGGCGTTCCAGTCGACCTGAATATCTTCGCCGGACCGAAACTGCTTTTTGGCGGCCGCGCGAACGGCCTCCTTCATTGCTTCTATGACCAGATCGCGTTCGATACCCTGCTCCTGGCAAAGCGCCTCGATATTTTGTGCAATCGATGAACTCATCTGTGTGTAATCAGTCTAATCTGGGGATAACTACCGTCCGGCCTGGCGCAGTTCCTGGTTTACATCAACCTCCAGATTCGCCTTAGTAATCAAATCCAGAGGAACACGCACCTGCCCATTCGTTCGATCTTCAAAAAGCACGTCGTCGCCATCAACTCCCAGCAAACGACCGCGGAAATTGCGCTGTCCGCCGATCGGCTGGCGCGTCTTCATCTTTGCCTGGCTGCCCGCGAACCGTTCGAAGTCGGTGCGTTTGTACAGGCCCCTTTCGAGTCCCGGTGACGAAACTTCGAGAGTGTAGGAAGCATGAATAAAGTCTTCCACATCGAGAATCGTCCCGAGGTGATTGCTCACGTTCGAGCAATCTTCGTGGGTTACACCTTGCGCCTTATCAATGAATATACGAACAATGGGCTTGTTTTCGGGGCCGGCAACCTCGGCGTGTACCAGCTCGAGGCCATGGTCGATTGCGACTCGTTCAGCTAACTCCTGAACCCGTGCTGCGATCGATTCGTTTCCCATTGCCACCCTCCGAAGATCGTCCGTCCAAAAGAAAAAGTGGGCGCGAACCCACCGGACGAGACCCCGTGCCTTCGAGCAAGCTGTGAATTATACGGAAAGGGTGGGGTTCAGGCAACCGACCATAGGCGTCCTTACGAAGTGGTCAGCTTGGCCTTTACGACTTCACTTACAACGCGCCCGTCAGCGTTTTTTCCGGCCAAGGCAGCCTGGGCGGCTTTCATTACTTTGCCCATGTCTTTCATGGAACTGGCGCTTGTTTCCGCAATGGCTGCGGCAACGGCTTGTTCGATCTCTTCATGTGAGGCGGCCTGCGGCAGGTAGGTCTCGATTACTTCAATCTCCGCTTTCTCTTTGTCGACGAGTTCCTGGCGACCGGCCTTTTCGTACTGTTCGATCGAGTCGCGCCGCTGCTTTACGAGTGAACGCAGCAGCTTTTGCATATCGTCATCGTCCAGCTCGGAACCTTTTTCGATCTGGCGATTCATCATCGCGGCTTTGACCATGCGCAGTGTAGACGTGCGACTCGCGTCCTGCGCTTTCATCGACGCCGTGAGATCAGCAACGATCTGTTTACTTAGATTCATCTTCTCGTCCTCATTTGTAGGGGCGGCCCTCCGTGGCCGCCCCTCGATATGATTATAAACGAGGGGTGGCCACGGAGGGCCACCCCTACAATAAATACCCTCATGGAACAAATGTCGGAATGTTCAGGTCACGAAGCAGGTGACGTTGGCCCATGAGCTTCAGAAGTTCAAACGTCATCAAACGATGGCCGATGTGGTTTGGGTGAATCAGTTCACCGAAGAAGCCTTGATTGACAGTCCCCGCTGCCTCAGTGAGTTCAAGAATTTCAAGATAAGGCGTCTGGCTCTGCTGCATCGCAGACTTCAGAGCGGCGCGGTACTGAGTCATCAACATAGCTTCGGGAGGATTCGTCGTACTGTCGCGATATGGAGCACCGATCACGATAACTGATGCGCCACGATCGTGGGCCACACTGACGATCGCGTTGAAGTTATCGACGTATTCCATCTGCGAAACACGCGGCACCGGCGCGCCGCGAGGCGTTGGTCCACCTGCTGGCGCATTGCGCGAACGCAACCAACGCGTCGCATGCGCAAACGCCTGACTACGATCGATCAACCAGCGAATCGCGACCGGAAACCAGCGCGTGTCAATCGCGTCACGATCCGCGACGTCGCTGGCGCTCGCGTCGTTCCAACCAAAACTCGCAATCACCATGTCGGGTTGAAGGTAATCAATGTCTCGACGCAACCACGCCAGTCCCTGGTGACTCGTGTAACCCGGAACAGCCATCGGAAATACTTCGATACGTCGATTCGGATTGGCCTTCCGCAGTTCGTTTTCGAGCAGCATCGGAAACGGCAGCCAGTCGGGGTTGTAATCGTTTGGCCGTTCAGGCCAGACAGGCGGAACGCGATAACCAAACGTCACTGAGTCGCCGAGACAAACAATGCGAAAGGCGCCCGCGGGTTTAGCGCCGATAGGGTAGCCGGCGCGAAAGCTCTGCGCGTTTGTTGAGACGACTGTGAAATCCCAGATCGCACGATCGAGATTTGGTTTCAAACGCCAAAGCAGCAACGGATCGCCTTCGAAGATTGCCGACTGCTGCTGGCTTGCAACCTGCATCTTCTGCTGCGGCGTAGCGACGAACATGTCGAGACTCTCGACACCAGGCAGCGCAAACCGCGTGATCACTTCGATCGAGAGTAACAGCAGGAGAAATACGACGTAGATGAGTCCGATATAGATCAGGCGTCGCCGGAGCGGGATCTTATTTGATGTGGCCGTTTGATTTCGCAAGGTAGTCGCGGAGAAATCGACCTGTGTACGATTCGGGGATGTTGATTATCTGTTCCGGCGTTCCGACACCGACCACGTAACCGCCGGCGTCTCCACCTTCCGCGCCGAGATCGATGACGTGATCGGCCGTCTTGATCACGTCGAGGTTGTGTTCGATCACGAGCAACGAACCACCGGCGTCGATCAACGCGCGGAAAGCGGCCAACAACTTGTTGATATCGTCGAAGTGTAACCCCGTGGTTGGCTCGTCGAAGATGTAAAGCGTTTTAGCGCCGGTGCGCTTGAGCAAATGCGCCGCGAGTTTAATGCGTTGTGCTTCACCGCCGGACAACGTTGTCGCGGATTGGCCCAAACGCAGATAGCCCAGCCCTACATCGTCCAGCACGCGCAAACGGTTCGTCACCTTCGGTACTTCGCGGAAGAACGTAATCGCCTCGCGCACAGTCATGCTGAGCACTTCGTGTACATTTTTACCGCGATAACGAATGTCGAGGATCTGCTGTTTGAAGCGTGTTCCTTTGCACTCCTCGCAGACTAGCTCGACGTCCGCCAGAAACTGCATCTCCACCGTAACAGTGCCATCACCCTGACAGACCTCACAGCGTCCCCCGGGAAGATTGAAAGAGAAGTGCGACGGATCAAATCCTCGCGCTTGTGCTTCACGCGTCGAGGAAAACACTTCCCGGATCGCATCGTACACCTTGATGTACGTCACCGGATTCGAACGAGGCGTTCTCCCGATCGGCGACTGGTCCACCAGGATCACGTCGTCAATAAACTGACCGCCTTCGAGCTTCTGAAAAGCACCGACGTGACCCTGCCACTCGCCTCGTTGCTTCTTCAACCCTGCGTAGATGCAATCGTGAATCAAGGTCGACTTACCGGAACCACTCACGCCCGTAATGCAAACTAGCATGTCGAGCGGTATCTCGACGTCGATCGATTTGAGATTGTGCTCGGCGGCGCCCTGAATTGTGAGCCGCCGCTTCTGGATCGCGCGGCGTTGTTTTGGTTCTCTGATCTCGGCGTCGCCTCGAAGATAACGCGCGGTCAGCGAGGTCTCGTCCGCGAGCAGACCCTGGAAGTCGCCTTCGTACATCACGCGCCCGCCGAGTTCTCCCGCCGCGGGGCCGATGTCGAGAATGTGATCCGCTGAGCGCATCATCTCCGCGTCGTGTTCGACGACTAACACCGTGTTGCCGATGTCTCGCAGGTTTTTAAGCAAACGAATGAGCCGATCGTTGTCGCGCGGGTGCAGGCCGATAGACGGTTCGTCGAGCACGTACAGTGCGCCGACGAGCGACGAGCCGAGATTGGTGGCGAGCTGAATGCGTTGCGCTTCTCCGCCGGAGAGTGTCGATGCCAAACGATCCAGAGTCAGGTAATCGAGTCCGACTTCCACCAAAAATTTCAGCCGGCGCCGCACTTCGAAAAGTATTCTTTCCGCAATCGCAGCCTGCTCGGTCGAGAGTTGTAGCGTTTCAAAAAACTCGGCCGCATCTTTGATCGAGAGTGAACAAACCTGCGGCAACGTTTGGTCAGCGACCTTCACATCGCGCGCTTCCTGGCGCAGACGGCCGCCGCCGCAGTCAGGACACAGTGTGTAGCCGCGATATTTCGAGAGGAAGACGCGAACGTGAAGTTTATACTTCTTCGTTTCCATCCAATCAAAAAATCCACGCACGCCGCCCCAATCGTCGCGACCCTCGATAATCGCCTCCTGCTCGGAGCGCGAAAGCTGATTGAACGGAACCGTCATCGAGATCTTTTCCGCGCGGCAAAACTGCTTCAGCTCCGCCATCGCCCACTCGTGTTGCGGTTTGGTCCAGGGCTCGATCGCGCCGTCTTTTAGTGGCAGGCCCGGATTCGGAATCACAAGATTGAGATCGAGCCCGATGGTGTTGCCGAATCCCTGGCAGGTTGGGCAAGCGCCGTATGGATTATTGAAACTGAACAGCCTTGGCTCGGGCGTCGCGTAAACGGTGTGGTCGTACTTGCATTCGAATCGTTCGGAGAACCACATTCGTTTGGGTTCTGCTTCGGCTGTTTCGATGAGCGCTGTTCCGTGTCCTTCCTGGAAACAGATCTCGAGTGAATCGACGAGACGTTGGCGAACGTCAGGACGCGCGGTCAGGCGATCGACGAGTACGAATACATCTTTGAAATCGTCGCGCGAATAATCGTCCGGTGACTGCAGGTCGCTGGTGTTTCCGTCAAAGAAGAGCCGCGTGAATCCTCTTTGCATCAGGCTCATCAGGTGCGCAGTCACCCACTGACGCGAACCACGACGCTTCTTCGTCGTCTCACGATCCGGTTCCGTCAAACCGGCCGAAGCAGGGAAGAGCACGTAGAATCGTGTTCCTTCGGCGAGGTTGCCGAGAACTTCATCGGCAATCGATTCCGGCGAGTCGCGGGTGACCAGCCGTCCGCAAACCCGGCAATACGTTTGCCCGACGCGCGCAAAGAGAAGACGCAGGTAGTCGTAGATCTCAGTCTGTGTACCGACAGTCGAACGTGGATTGCGCGTGGAGTTCTTCTGCCGGATCGCGATCGCGGGTGCAATGCCCTGGATTTCGTCAACGTCAGGCTTATCCATGCGCTCCAAAAACTGGCGCGCGTACGCGGAAAGCGACTCGACGTAGCGCCGCTGGCCTTCGGCGTAGATCGTGTCGAACGCGAGCGAAGACTTGCCCGAGCCGCTGACGCCGGTAACCACGGTCATCTGGTTTATGGGGATAGAGAAGGAGACGTTTTTGAGGTTATTAACGCGGGCTCCTCTGACTTGGATAGCTTCTTCAGGCATACGGACACGAATCGAGCGTAGTCGAAAACCGAGAATAATAACCCGAAGAAAGTTTCCCGCAAAGGCGCAAAGAAGAGACGAGACGCAAGGGAGGCTCGGCTTAGCGACTTCGCCTGTCTTTGCGGCTTTGCGGGAAATTGCTTCTGAGAATTGACACAGTCACAGCGCTGCACGACAATGCCGCCAATGAAAACCTCTCAATTTCTTCTCCGCGGATTTCGTCGCCCGCGCGAAATTGCCTGTTTCGCTCTCGGCAAGCTGGAACGCCGGGTGTTGGAAGAGACGTGGCGAGTCGGGGAAGCCAGTGTGCGCGATATCTATCATGCCTTCGACCAGCGAATCGCTTACACAACCTTGATGACTACGCTCGATCGACTTTTTAAAAAGAAACTGCTCGAGCGGCGCAAGGATGGCCGCGCGTTTGTGTATGCCGCCGCTGTTTCCCGCGACGACTTCGATCGTGGAATCAAAGCAGACGTTGTCGACGGATTGCTGGGACAGGGAGCGGATGGAGTTGAACCAGTACTCGCCTGCATAGTCGACACCATCAGCGAAAGAGATCGCGAACTGCTCGACGAACTCGATCGTCTGGTCCAGGAGAAAAAACGAGAGTTGCGACGGAAGAGCTAATGTACACGTTTCTGGGCATCACATTAGTCCTCGCCTTACTGCTTACAATCAACGCCACGGCGACGATGGTAGCGGCAGGAGTGGGACGTCTCTGCAAACCGCTGCTCTGGAAATGTTCCGCACGCACACGCGCAGAGATACTGTTTGTGATGCGCATCGGGCCGCCAGTCATCGCGATCGTTGCGATAGCGGCGTTTATGATTCCGTCGTATCTCGCTTACGAGCCACACGCGACGGAAGAAGTTGTCAGCTTCAAACTCGGCGCACTCGCAGCCCTTTCCGCTATCGGTGTGGGATTGGCCAGCTCGCGCGGACTGCGCTCATGGATGGCCACGCGTTCATTACTCAAGAATTGGCTCGCGTCTTCGACACCAATCAAACTCGAATCGATCAAGGTTCCAACTTTTGTTTTGCAACACTCATTTCCGATCATCGCCGTGGTAGGCGCGGTTCGCCCGCGACTGTTTATCGCGAGTCACGTGCTCGAGTCACTAAGCGAGGAGGAGCTTGCGGCGACCATCGCTCACGAGTATGGCCACCTCGCTGCCGGTGACAATTTCAAACGCTCGGTCATGCGCGTCAGCCGTGCAGCGTTGTTGCTCATCCCTTGCGGCCGGTCGTTGGATCGCGCGTGGAGCGAGGCTTCAGAGTCTGCGGCGGATGAACATGCGGCCCAGCAGAGTTCGCTCGTTGCGTTGAACCTCGCCTCAGCCCTCGTTCGGATTGCGAGAATGATTCCAAAAGGACAGCGTCAGGTAATGCCTGCTGCTGTTTCGGCGTTTCTCGTCGGCGGTGAAGATACGCCCGGCGTCAAAATGCGAGTCAAACGTTTGGTTGAGCTCGCTGCCACCGATCCGCGTTTGTTAGTCAGCAATGCCTCACTCGTTCGTTTCGCGCCCTGGTTGGTGCTGAGCCTGTTCGTCGTGATCGGAGTGACAATCGAGAGCCGCCCGCAAGTGCTTGCCGCAGTCCATCAATTCGTCGAACACGTCGTCGTTGTCCTGAGTTAAAGATCCTCCCTGGAGTGCGGCGGCCTGGCGCCGCTTTGTTCTCGAAGCGCTGGATCGAAGGCCAAAGCGGCGCCAAGCCGCCGCACTCCAGGGAGGAGTTCAGTACGACGACTGGTAGTAGTTCAATCCAGACGCTACATTCCTTCAGCCCGGATACATAGCCTCCCTCTCTTACTTATGCAAAAAGTTTTTGTAGTCGTAATGTGCGGTCTTCTCTTGTGCGCGCTGTCGCTCGTCGCGTTCGGCCAGGATTCGAAAGGGAAGATTATCGGCACCGTAAAGGATCCTGACGGCGCAGTGGTGAGCGGCGCGAACGTTTCGCTGCTGCACACCAATCGTGCCGTGCTTGGTGCGACAGTCTCAGACGCAGAGGGACGCTTTACACTCGGCAATATCGAGCCGGGTGATTATCAACTCAACGTGGAGCGAAACGGCTTCGTGCAACATCGTTCCGCTGTTCACGTCACGGAGGGCGACACCCAAAACGTCAGCGTGATTCTCGAACTCGTCCCCATCACGGAACAAGTCACGATAACAGCCGAGGCGGGACTCGTCGCCGATACACGCAGAGTCGACACGCAGGTCAACGTGATTCCCGAACGCGAGATTTTGGAGCGGGCGACGGAAGTTGTCGCGCAGGTCGTCGATGAAGAGCCGGGTGTTAATTTGCAACGCACTAGTCCGTCGCTAAGCGCCGTGTTTGTGCGTGGACTGACCGGACGAAACGTAGCTGTTTATGTCGACGGTGTTCGTTATACGACGAGCGCGCAACGTGGCGGCGTCGGCACGTTCTTCAGTTTGATCGAACCTTCGAGTTTGGAAACAGTCGAGATCCTGCGGGGGCCAAACAGTTCGCAATACGGTTCGGACGTCCACGGCGGCGTAGTTAACTTCATCTCACAAGCGCCGCGATACGGTGGACCACACAACGAGTTTCACGGCAACACCAGCGTCTTCTACAGCTCACCAACGGACGGCTTCGGCGGCAACACGCTGCTGACTTACGGCACGCGAAACTACGGCCTGCTGTTCAACGTGAACGCGCGTCGCATCAGCACGTTGCGACCCGCCGATGGCCTCGATTACCATGCTGCGGTCACGCGTTTTCTTGGTCTTCCTTCCGATGTGTTTGGCACTCGCTTGCCTGATACCGGCTTCACGCAATACGGCGGTCTGTTGCGCTCGAACTTCAATCTCGACGACAAGACGCAGCTCCTTTTCAGCTACTCGCGCAACCAGCAAGACAACGGCAAACGCTACGATCAGTTGCTGGGCGGCGACGGAAACAACATCGCACACTTGCGTAACCTGATGACCGACACTTTTTACGCGCGGCTGTTCCGGCAGAACCTCTGGCTCTTCGACAACGGCTCGTTTACATTTTCTTACAACGGTCAACGTGAAGAGAGAATCAATCAAGGCGGCCAGGGAGACCCGGTTGGCGCGATCACGAATCAGCGTGAACGAACCAACGTTTTAGGATTCAATTTCTATCTCGATAAACAGATCGCCGATCGCAACACTTTCCTGATCGGCGCCGATGTTTACCGCGACAAAATCAACGCTCCCGCATTTACGTTTGATCCAGCCACCGGAACGGCGACGATCTCACGCCCACGTATTCCACACGGAGCACGTTATCTCTCTTACGGTTTCTTTGCACAGGACAACTTCACCGCGATTCCCGATCGTTTGCAGATCAACGGAGCGTTGCGTTACAACGTTGCTTCTTATGAATCGCGTGCGAGTAACGCGCCGCTTGGACCAGACGGCGCGCCGCTGTTTCCTGACGACACCCAGCGCTTCAGCGCGTTTTCGGGACGCATCGGCGGTGTCGTGAATGTGGTTGGCGGGTTTGATATCGCTGCGAAGTACACGCGCGGATTTCGTGCTCCCAACACGACCGACCTTGGAATTCTGGGATTGGTGGGAACGGGTTTCGAGGTTGATGCCCAAACGGCGGCGGCGCGTGGAGGCCTCATCGCCACGACCGGCATTCCCGTCACTCCTCTCGACCCGGAATACAGCGACAACTTCGATCTGAGTTTTCGTTACACCAGCCGGCGCTTCGGAGCGGAGCTCAGCGGATTTACAACGAAGCTCAGTGACGTCTATTTCGATCTTCCGCTCGCGCTTCCGCCCGGTGCGACCGGCACTTTCCTCGGCAGCGACCAGATCATCTCACAGAACGAGGCTGGTTTTGTGTTCGTTGCGGCGGCGCCCACAACGCCCGTGCTGGTGCGCGTGAACTTCGATGATGCGCGTTTCAACGGCGTCGAGTTTAATGGCCGGGCTCGTTTCACGGATCAACTAAGCGGAAATGCCAACTTCACCTACATCCGCGCGTACAGCCTGCTGACTGGATTGCCACCGGAAGTCGAAGGCGGAATCCCGCCGGCAACGGCGTTCCTGAGTTTGCGTTATCAGCCACGCTCGCGTTTTTACATCGAAGGCTACTCGACGATGGCCGGCAGGCAAAATCGTTTGTCGTCGCTGGATGTTGGGGATCGAAGAACGGGCGCGGCGCGTTCACGCACTAACATTCAAAACTTCTTCCGCCGGGGAGCATGTGTTCGCGGATTAACGACACCAGGACCAACAGGCTGCGGTACCGCGGGAGGGATTCTGATTCCCACTGGAGAGACCCTCGCGCAGGTGCAAGATCGTCTGCTTCCGATTGGCGCCACGATCAACGGAGTTACCGTCGTCGATGACGATACCCTCGTGCCATTCTTTCCGTACCTTCCGGGTTATGGTTTGGTTGGTGTTCGCGGCGGGGTGAAATTCGACGAACGCTCAGAACTATTCGTCGATTTCGAAAACATCTTCGACAAGTCGTATCGCGGGATCAGTTGGGGGATCGACGGCGCCGGCCGTGGTGTGACACTTCGTTACCGCTATACCTTTTAATCTGTGTAATCTGCGGAAAGCCTAACCACAGATTACGCGGATTTATACAGGTGGCGTTTCTTCGAAAGGCAGATCGGGCTGGTAACCTTTGTCTCGGCCCGCCACGTAGAGCCGCAGCACGAACCACAGCATTCCGAGAGCGAGAGCGATCCAGATGATCGTCCAGAGGAGTGCCGGAATTCCGGTAGCACCGGCCATGTTCACTGCATCAGTCGGCACGGCCGGTCCGAGGGGTGACGAAAGGAAGAATACTGTCTTCAGATCAAAGAGTGCATTCAGTACGCACTGCACCGCCAGAAGACTGACGAAGAAGGTCGCGACGCGCAGACTCGCAAACCTCGCGATCAAAAACAACCCGACAGAGATAGCGATTCCCGCCAGCAGCGTGAACGGAATTCCTGACCACGCATTCAACGAGAAGATCGGTTTGATAAATCCGAAGATCATCGTCAGCCCAAAGATCAGTATGGCGCAGCTAAGCAGCACGATGCGCGAAGCAATCGTCTTGCGAATGAGTACCAACAACAACGCGCCGAAAGCCATCGCCCCAAGATAGCCGGAACTGGAAATCAGGAATTGTGAAATGAGTCCACCCTGTGTGGTGTAGGTTTCGCCGCTGGCGTTCGGCGAGACGCTGAGGCTCGCGACGGAGTTGCCGGTCAGCAAGGCTGCGATGGCGTGTCCGCCTTCATGTATGAACGTTACGAAAATTCGGAAAGGGTAAGTAAGAAACTCGGCGTAGGGTATGAACCAGAACAGCACTGAAAGGGCGGCCGCGATAAGCAGTGTCAATGCCTGGGGTCGCGCGTCGTGTGAAAGCCTGTATCTCATTTCAACTTCTCCGAATTCCGCGGAAATTTATGTGGGTTATTCTAGTGCCGGGAAGATTAACGCACAATAGCGGCAACAGGTTCCGCCACGGATTACACGGATTATCCGCGGAGATCATCACGGATCCGTGTAATCCGTGGTTAAAGTCGCTGGTAATCGCCTGACTTCCCGCCCGTCTTGCTCTCCAACTGCACGTCCGTAATCGTCATCGCTTTCTCCAGCGCCTTGCACATGTCATAGATCGTGAGCGCCGCAACCGACACCGCAGTTAGCGCTTCCATTTCCACACCGGTTTGAGCGTTGGTCGAAACTTCAGCCTGCAGTGCTACGCCGTCGTCTTCCAGCGTGGCGTGAACATCGATGTGGGTTAACGGAAGCGGATGACAGAGTGGAATGAGATCCGAAGTTCGTTTCGCCGCCATGATTCCCGCAAGGCGCGCGGCCTCGAGCGGATCACCCTTTGGTGTGCGATGCTCGCGCAGTGCAGAAACAGTTTCGCGGCTCATCACAACCCTTGCAGATGCAACCGCGCGTCGCGAAGTTATCTCCTTGTTGCCGGTATCGACCATGCGGACGCGACCCTGATCGTCTACGTGCGAGAGCTGTGTCATCGCGAAAGTAGATAACAAAAATATCGTCGCTAGCAAGTAGATCTCGACATCCGACCACGTTTTTGTCTATCCTGCCTACACGGGGACGAAGCCCTCATTTCGGGGTTGGTCTTCATGCCATTCTTTCCCAATCTCGAGCCCAGGGCAGTTCTAAAGCAATAAAAAAAATCCAAGTTCGCTAGTTTTATCGTAAAGATAATTGTTTGAACTACTTTGGAGGTTCCCCCTGTGTTTGAAACTGACAAAGAAGTGCTCGACTGGTATGAGCGCCAACCGCGTGCCTTATCGAAGGAGTACGTCAATAGCATCCGCTGGAATGAGGTTAAAAATTACCCCGTAAATCCTGCGTTCATTCCAGTGCTGATCTACATGCGCGACATCGAGTACTTCACTGATATGTATTATCAGGAGTTGCGACGTACGCCGACTGGCAAAGATCCGGTAATCAGAAAGTTCATGGATCGTTGGAGCATAGAGGAACTGCACCACGGCAACCTCCTCAATCGATTTTTAGAAGAGGCTGGAATTCGGACCGGAAAGAACTGGCAGGCTGAAGCGACACGCAAAATACCACGCCTTTATACAATTGGAAGTTATCTGGTGGACCACTCGTCGAGACCGTTTGGAAAATACTTCCACGGTGCGCACATGGTGTGGGGAGCGATTAACGAGATCACAGCGATGAACGCATACCGGCGGCTTTCAGATCTGGCGGGTCATCCGGTGCTGAAACAACTACTGATCGGAATCGTTCAGGAAGAGTCGATCCACTCGAGTTTTTATTGGAACGTGGCGCGAGTGAAACTTCGTGAAACGCAGTTTTCGAGAAACCTCGCGCGCTTCATCATCGGGAAATTCTGGAAGCCGGTGGGCCAGGGGGCCAAGCCCCAGGACGAGGCAAACTACGTGATCTCCACACTGTGGCCCGGCAAAGAAGGGCTGGATTTGTTCGATCAGAAAATTGGAAACCGGATCGAGCGCTTGCCGGGTTTTCTTGGATTCAAGGGACTGACTGAACGAGTAGCGCCCATCGTGCAGGTGTAAGAGAGTTTCCCGCAAAGACGCAAAGGGTCCAAAGCCGCAAAGAAGATTACGCTTCCCTTTGCGCCTTTGCACCCTTTGCGTCTTTGCGGGAAACTACCCCGGCAAGCGCACGACGTTGACCAGCGATCCGGCTGCGACCGTTTTAGCACCCGCAGGCACGATTAGGAGGGCAGTGGCTACCGCGAATGCGACGAAGTCTGACGAGCCACCCCACTTCAGCGGAAACGCTACGACTTGCCCGTCATCATTTATAGTCAGTTGCGCTGGTAAATAACTCTCTCGATCTGCCGTTCCTTTTACAGCACGAGCCAGCAAAGCCGTCTCTCTCTTCAACGCCGGTTCCGCTGCACCCTGCATTGCCAGTAACGCCGTGCGCGCGAACAGATTGAACGTCACCGACACAGACACGGGATTACCCGGTAGACCAAACACGAGTGCGCCGTTAGGCAGTCGTGCAAATACGGTTGGCTTGCCTGGACGAAGCGCCACGCGTTCGAAGAGAATCTCCGCTTCAAGTTCGTTGAGTGCTGACTTCGTTACATCGTACACACCCATCGACACTCCACCCGAAGTTACGATCACATCACAACGCTCGGCGGCTTCAGCTATCTGGCGTTGTAGCAGCGAAGTTTCGTCGCCTGTTAACGGCAGACGTTCGACGACTGCGCCCGTTAGTTGTGCGTAAGCACTGATCGAATAGTTGTTGGAATCGCGAATCTGGTCCTGTCCGGGTTTTTGATCTACGGCGACGAGCTCGGTGCCGGTAGCAAGTACGCCAACGCGTGGTCTACGGAACACTTTGACGTTTGCATAACCAAATGCAGCGAGCACTGCCATGGTCGCAGGTGTAATCGTAGTGCCAACGCTCGATACAACTTCACCGGCTTTAATCTCAGCGCCACGTTTGACGATCGATTTTCCTGGTTCCACACTTTCGACCAGTTCGACAACCGTGCCGTCTTTCAGTTCGTGAGTTAACTCGACTTGCTGCACGCTATCGGCGCCTGCGGGGACAGGCGCGCCCGTCATGATCCGTACCGCTTGCCCTTCTTCCAACTGCTGATGCCAACCTCTACCGGCCGCCGACTCACCGGCAATTCGCAAACGTACGGGAGCGTACTGAGCGTCGTGCGCGCGCACAGCGTAACCATCCATTTGAGAACGATCAAACGGAGGCAGATCTGAATCTGCAACGACAACTTCCGCAAGCACTCGACCCAGCGCGCGTGGCAGTTCCACTTGCTCGGACGGCAGCAAGGCAGTTTGCTGCCTCACAATCTGTATAGCTTCAGCAACCGAAATCATTCCTGTTTTGTGCCTTTTGTGCCTCTTGTGGCTATAAAATATTGCGGCCAAAAACCGAAAGGCCGGTTTTGGACCGGCCTCTCAAGGTTGGCGGAGGCATTCAGCCTCGATTGGTCACCGTCCTCACCCCGGCAACCACATTCACCGTTAACAGGATTTTAGTCAAAAAGCGCGTGCGGTCAATACCCTACCCGTAGTTTTTAGTATTTTTATAAATGCCGGAGTTCTTGGTTGGAGAGCTCCGGCATTGTCGCTGCGAGTGGTCCTAGAAATTGAACTTGACCGCAAACTGAATGATCCTGGGATCAAACGTGTCAGTGACCTGTCCGAAGGTAGTATTCGTAATGGTCTGGTTTTCTCCCGTGAAGAAGTTTGTGTGATTGAACACATTAAAGAACTCTGCACGGAATTCGATGTTGGTCCGTTCCGAAATCCGGGTCCGCTTGATCATGCTGAAATCGAAATTCCAGTAGCCCGGCCCACTCACGGGGGTGAGGTGCAGTGTGCCGGTAGTGCCCGGTGCCGGATGGCCAAAGAACTGCGGATTTGCACGCCCGTCGGGACCGATCAGCCTGGGATCTATAACCAGCGGACGACCGGTTACGGGATCAAAGAAAATACCCATGCTGCTCTTCAACTCCTCGAGACTCAAAGTCGTCGTCGCGGTATTCTTGCCCGATCGAGCGCTCCGGTTGAGGGTTCCCCGGCCTGAAATGAACGAGATTGGACGCCCGGTGCGCTTCTCGAAAATCCCGTTCACCTGCCAACCACCAAACAAAGTGCCGAGAACTCCATCAAAGTTCAACAGGCGCTTGCCTGGTCCGATCGGCAGCTCCCAGACTCCGTTTGCCTTGAAGACGTGCGTGACATCGTTTGTCTGACGTTTCTTCTCGACCACTCCGCCCTGAGCCAGATCAAGGAGTGCTGAGAAATTGGCATCGCTTCCTTCAAAGTCTGTATAGGCTTTGCTGTAGGTGTAGTTCGCCTGAAAGTACAGTCCGTGACTCAGACGTCTGCGAATTTCAGCCTGCAAAGCGTTATAGGTAGACCACGAGCCGTTGCCGATGAAGTCAACCGGTCCTGCTTTGAAATTCGCGGGCAGGAAGAAAGCGGGACCAATCGTTGCGCCGTTCACACCCGGAGTCAGGTAAGTATTCCGAGAAGCAACGTAGCGGTTCACCAACTCCCCAACTTGTCCCTGAGCGATAAGGTTGACAATCGCCGAATCGAGTGTGTTGCCGGTTGCGCTTGTGAAGAGACCTCTCCTGCCGATTGTCGGGAAAATTGTGAGAGGCTGACTGCCGGGCACTGCCGGGTTGAAAGCCGGACTCGCCGGAATTGCGGAGTTCGTGGCATTCAAAGCAGTTGAAAGGAACAGGTTGTTTTGAGCTCGCAGGAAGTCCTGTAGAAATCCATTCTGAAAGATCCTGACCTGATTGATGTCAATGCCGCGAAGCAGCTTGACTCCGCGATTTCCTACATACCTGACCTCAACCGCCGTGTTTGGCAGAATCTCGTGCTCGATTCCGAAATTCCATTGCTGAACATAAGGTGTCTTGAGGTTCGGATCTATTGTGAACAGCGTTGGAAACTGGCTGAGCCGTAGCTGATCATCGAGCGTGCGGGGCACGACGAACTCTGGCTCATCGATCGGACGCAGCCCTCCGCCGCTGACAGTGCCCGAAAGATTGTTCACAATCGGATCAGATGTTAGACCCTCATTACCCTCAATGGCAGCGTTCTCTGCCATTTGTATAAGACTGTCAATCACAAACGAGACTGAGTAACCGCCACGAATCGCGGTTTTGCCTGCCTTGAATGGGTCCCACGAAAAACTGAAATTTGGAGCAAAGTTGTTCTTGTCCGGGTTATAGAATGGGCGAGTGCCTGCCCCGCCGCCTGCAAGATCTATTTGGACGTTGGGATTGGTGAGAGCTTCGAGTCCTCCTACCGGCAACAGGCCGATTCCGTCTCGCTCGCGAACGGGACTAATGTATTCATAACGCAAACCCAGATTCAGCGTTAAGTTCGGCCGCACCCGCCAGGTGTCGGCTACGTAACCTGCGTAAAGGTCGAAGATCAAATTGCGTCGTTGCTCCGCTCCTTTGACAAATCCGGATGTCGCGCTGGTCACGTTAAATGTCTGCGTGCCCTGGAAAACAGCTCCGCTTAAGAAAGCCAGCAGATTGCTGGCGTTATTAAACTCGTTCGTGCTGATCCTGCCGGGGAACTGGGCCAGGTTGGTGGCGCTGAGCGGATTAGGATTGTTTGTTCCGAAGCCGATGGTGTACTGAGGGATGACACCGCCAAAACTGAAAGGCTCGAGGTGAGTTCGGCGATAGTTGCCACCGAAGCGAAACAGGTGATTGCCGCGAACCCATGATGCGTTGTCCATCAGCTCGTGGATTTTGCCGTTACGGCCGCTGGTCAGTGAATTCTGCACAGGGTTGGTGAGGTTGAGCGGAAACGCGAGTCTGGTATTTCCCTCGTACTCGATCTCCTCGCCGATAAAGAGTGACCTTTGGTGGTAATAGCCTGCCCTCAACTCATTTGTAATTGTTTGCGTCGGCGCCCAGTTCCAGGCCGCCGCCCCGCGACTGCGTTTCGGAAACTGTCCCTTGCCTGGGAGTCCTGGAAAAGGTTCGCCAGTGTTGTTGAAGGTATCGTTGGGAACGGCAACTGAATCTCTGCTGTAGACCACATCGAACCGGTTCTTCTGAGAAAAATCGTAATTCACACGAAACCCGAACAGCTTTTCAGTGCTGCCTGACGGAGAGTTGAAGCTGAAGCCGTTTGTGTTTATGCGATCGCCGGCCAGGTCATTAGGCAGTGGCGTTTGATTTATCAAACGATTGATTCGCTCGTCGATAGTTCTGCCGGTCAGAGCGAGTAGGTTGATTGTTTGTAGTTGACCATTGTCCACGCGACGGTACGTGAAATTTCCTGCCCGCGCAGGTGAGGTAAGTACTGTCCGTGTAAGCAGGCTCTGTTGGGCTTCCCTGGTTTCCTCGTAATAGGTATAGAAGAACAGTTTGTTCTTCTGCGTAAAAACAGGACCTCCTTCGCCGAAACGCGGCAGTGCGAAAGGTCCACTAACGTTCCCGCCGAATTGATGCTGGTTCAAGTAGGGCTTAGGCTGACCAGCAGCATTGTTAAAGAACGTGTTGGCGTTTAATGCGGAATTGCGCCAGAACTCAAAGAGTGAGCCGTGATACTGGCTACCGCCGCGCGGAGTGACAATCTTAACCTGCGCGGCGCCCGTGCCATCGGCGGCACTCGCATTCTGGGTGGTTATCGTAAACTCACCAACGCCGGCAACGCTTGGCGCCGCCTGCGCAAATAGACCGCTGCTTTGATTTCCTCGTAGATAATTCTCCTGGATGTTAATGCCATCCCATGTGATGTTGTTGTAGCTACCGCGCATTCCATTCACATTGGAATTCCTGGTCGAGGTATTGGTGGCAACTCCCGCTTGCAGGGCTGCGAGTTGGATAGGGTTGCGTCCGTTTAGTGGCAGATCGTTGATCTGCTTCTCTGTGACGACTGTGGACAACTCCGCATTTTCGGTGTTGATGACGGCCTGTGAATCAGCAGCAGTAGTTTGAACTGTTTCAGAAATCTGTCCCGTTTCCAGTACGAGATTGACGGTGGCCGGGATACCCACGTCGACCTTCACACGATTAACCTCGGTCTTCTTAAACCCTCCGCCTTCGGCGGTAATTCGATAATCGCCGGCTAAAACGTTGGTGAAGACGTAAAACCCATCGTCGTTAGTCCTGGTTGTTCTTTCACTGTGTGTCCTCGCATCAATGAGGGTGATCGTGGCTCCCGGTACCAGGGCCTCGTTTTGATCTTTTACTGTACCGCTCACAGTTGTTTGCGACGTCTGAGCGGATCCATGCAACGCGGAAAGAGTAAAAATTAGAGAGGTGAGCATGATCAGGGCGAGAGACGCAATCAAACCCTTGCTCACGCGGTTTTTCGCACACTCGAATCTTATGATGTACATAGGTGGTTCTCCTGAAGATGAGTAGGCCGAGTTCGGAGGTCGAGACTCAGAACCAGGCCATAGTGGTTTTGTCGTGCGGCGGCTATAGACCTTGAGAACCGGATTGGGAGGCGGTTTCTTAGTCTTGAATTGCGAAACGTTGAATCAGACGATTAAGCAAGGTTTGTGCCGCCTCAACAGATGTTTAAGGGAGTAACTTTTGAGCGGAAAATGAAATCAGTCACAGGCCACACTATTGTCATCTTCAAAGATTTGGATCGAGAAATTTGGAGCCGTGGATTACACAGATCTGTGTAAATCGATTTGCGCAGATCCGTGTGATCCATTTTATTGTCAGAGCTTCACGCCCAGTTGACGAAGCGCATCAACTGATGGCGATGCGATCCATTTACTGACCTCATGGCGCTGCCAAAACCACGTCCCATGCCCACCGTCCGAGTTGATTGCCAGTGGTATCTTTGACCTTAGCTCGGAACTGGAACTCATTGCCATACTGGTCTGTTTTCTTTGATAGCTTGTAGTCTAATTCGATGCTTGCCACCCCACGCGCCGCTAGTGTGTACAGTTCAGTGGCCTCGGAAGCTCCGTTATAGTTGCCATCCTGCCACAAGCGGAGCGATGAATAGACCGCGTCTCTCTCATCAATGACGCCATCACCATTGCCGCCGTTGGATGGCTTGTCATATTCAGCCAGAGCCAGGAAGCCATTAGTACGCTGTCCGGCGGGCGGTGCCGATTGCGGCGTGGCGTTTCCAAACAGTTCAGTGCCATTATCGATTGTGCCATTGCCGTTGCGGTCCAGTACCAGAAACGCATCGTCAGACCCCGCCACGGTCCATGCCGTTGCGTCCGGGCTGCCGTTAGCGTCCAAGTCAAAGTTGACGCCATTTGTCGCGTCAGTGAGACTAAAACCATTTCCAAGCAAATCAATCAATACGGGCGTCTTGTCAATGTATCCAACACAACGACACGCCTCCCAATCAACATCCGAGCACCACATTACCCACCAAGCGGTGCACCCTCCGCCGCTCGAAGTCGGCGTCGGGGTCGGAGTGGGAGTGGGAGTCGGCGTGGGCGTGGGCGCGGACTCTTCGCAGGTATTGGTCGTAAAATTCCAATAGTTGCCAGCAGACTCACAGTCACTTTGCGTCGCAATCAGTTTTCTCTCGCATCGATTGGTTTCTATACCGCAGATCTGGTCCCAACAACAGTCCGAGGGACCAGCACAAAGATCACCTAATCTCGCAGTACATGGTGTGGGACTGGGCGTTGGTGTAGGACTGGGACCCGCACCGCACTTACCAGGTCCTATAACAGATCTCAGTACAGACTGCTGCGTTGATGCGCAGAAATAACTAGTCGAAGCAGTCTGATTAGCAGTCTCACCGGAGGCGCATGTGAAAGATGGTTCTTCCCATGTCGACCCCGTTCCGCATGAACTTGGGATTCGTTCACACTTCTGAACATTGCAGTCGGTCACGTTTCTACTCTGAGAACAACTCAAGTACACGCATTGTGCCGTGATAACACCGTCTGAGACATTATTCCATTTCTCACATCGGTTCTGGCCAAAGCAGTTAGTAGAGGTTTGAGCGCCAATGCTCGGTAGATGAATGATTATAACCGCAAAGAACATGCTCAGGGCCAGAGACGGTAGGACACACATGTTTATGAGCCGTTGCATCTTAGTGTCCCCCTGCAAGCTTCGTCGCAAGCCGAGCTAATTCACGATTAACTTGGCCTAACCCACCAGCCTGATTTGCACGCTTTAGGCTGTTAGCGACAGAACGAGTGCCCATGCGGAAACCTGTGTTCCACTCACTAGAGTGTTGCTGAGGGGGCTCAATGTCGGCTATGGATTCAAGAACGTTTGCTGCATCACTAGCATTGCCCTCCTTAAAAATTTTGAGCAGTCGCGTCGTCACGGTTTCAGCAGCAGCTCGCTGGCCTGCAACTGTCTCAGCGGACTTTACCGAATCCAATCCCCATCGTTTTCCATCAGAGAACTGGACATAATCAACTGACAGGGTTACTCGATGCTGCTCCGAGGATAAGTTCTCATAACTGTCGAAGTTGTTGAGTGAGCGGTTGGGCAGTAGCTCCGTGGCACTCAACTCCAGATTTCGCAGAGATACCGAGCTCACTACCTTGGACCCGGACGCCACTTCCACTCTAATTGCAAATGCAATGACTGTCTTGTTTGTCACATTGGTAACATTGAATGCAATTTCGGGAGCCTGTTCCGTTTTCGGAAGTTGGCGCTCAGCAGAAATAACTAACGGACTGCCCGGTTCATTGCGGGCCACGATGACAGGTGCTTGAGGCTGGAAGGCTGGCATCGATTGCGTCAAACCTAAACCCACCTGATCATCCTGTTTCACCACCAATATCAGCGAAAATGTGACTGCGGCTAGAGCAACCAATCGAACGATTAATTTGTGATGTACCGTTTGGCCCATAATCCCTCCCCTAATCAGCTATTACGGGTACTTTGCAGAAGACCTTTAACCCTCTGCTCCCACACTAAGTAATACCTCTTCTTCCAAGTCGGGCGGCAGCTTCCCAAGCCATGTGCGAATAACCGTCCCGTCACGGCTCACAAGCAGCAATGTTGGAGTTCCACTAACATCAATCGAACTCAGAGGTGCTTGCAGCACTTCATCGACCTGAACACCGAGATTACTTAGATAATTCCGTCCCTCGTTAACACTTTGAGGTAGCACCGCAACTGTATGTATGCGCGTGCGAGCACGAATATCACGATAGAAGGCCGCACTTTCAGTGCAAAAATGACAGGTGCTGGAAATAGCCATCACCAAGGTCTTTTCATTTTTGGACCAGTCAACCCCAGGTAATTGAATTTTTTGATCTTTGACTTGTGCTGTATTAGCGGATTCGGAGACTGTTCCACGATAACTTCTTATCGTACGGCTAATCAGAACAACTCCCAATGAAATCGCGACACAAATGATCGCGACATTAGCGATCACTTCGATCGTTCGTGCAATATTCTTCATGCTTCTCTTAGCCTTCGCTCAAAGTTCGAACGAGCCAAAGACAAACGATTTAGGCTTTCTAGCCTTCCACAAGGACGCGAGACTTAGGGGAGAATTTCGATTTGAAAAATGAGATGGGGCGACATCTCGGGTTTTGAAGGTTTAGTATAAACCACACTACGTGGGAAACAAGCAAATTCAGCCAAAGGACGGGCCGATATGTCTGGGCGCTCGGGCTCGCATCGGCCCTCCCTTTCTCGCCACGCCTTCTTTCTAACCGTGGCAAGCCTCTTACAGAGCCACTCGTGTGCCCACCACACGAGTGGCTCTGTTCTGAAAGGCGCCCGGCCTTTGTCGCATCTTCCAGTGCCGCTATCTTGTCAAAGGTAGTTGCGGCTAACGGCCGCGGGAGATTTCTTGTAGTTCCTGTCCCCCCGAGAGCCACTCGCGACAGCGCGTGTCCCGAGTATGAAAACGCCGCTCACGATTATGTGCAGGATGGTGTGCGCCTATTAGAACTCGCAAAAAAGGCGTATTTCCTATTCAAACAGCAAAATTCAAGCGAAAAGCGGAAATTGCTGAATTTCGTGTGTTCGAACTCAACATGGAAGGATAAGACTCTCACCGCAACTTTCGCCAACCCTTTGATCTTCTTGCACTTACCAACACCACT
>JAICGZ010000060.1 GCA_025922875.1 Pyrinomonadaceae bacterium | reverse complement strand
TCGGCAAACTCTTTCGTACCAACCTTCTGTTTGCTGACTTTCTCATCGTAAATGTCATAGGTGTGTATGCCATCTTCAATGGTGCGCAGCCACGCATTGTGAACGCGCTCGGCATGCTCTATCAGTCCGATATGGACCAGCATCATCACCGCTCCCAATAAAAGCCCCGACGGATTTGCGAGATTCTGCCCTGCTCGCCGCGGCGCCGAGCCGTGGATTGCTTCAAACATCGAAACGTGTTCGCCGATGTTCGCTGAGCCTGCCAGTCCGACTGAACCAGCGATCTGCGCCGCCACGTCTGACAAGACATCACCGTAAAGATTGGGCATTACGAGGACGTCAAAGACTTCAGGTGTGTCGGCCAGTTTCGCCGCGCCGATGTCGACAATCCAATGCTCGTTTTCAATCTCCGGATACTCAGCGGCGACTTCGTCAAAGACTTTATGAAACAGACCGTCAGTCCGTTTCATGATGTTGTCTTTGGTAAAGCAGGTGACCTTCCTGCGGTTGTTGCGGCGCGCGTATTCAAAAGCGTAACGAACAATCTTTTCCGAGCCCGGACGCGAAATCAGTTTTAGACATTGAACGACCTGGTTCGTCTGCTGGTGCTCGATGCCGGCGTAAAGATCCTCTTCGTTCTCGCGCACTATCACCACGTCCATTACCGGGTGTTTAGTGTCAACGAAAGGATGGTATGAGACGCACGGCCGTACGTTAGCGTACAAGCCGAGCACTTTCCGAACAGTCACATTCAAGCTTTTGAAACCACCACCTTGCGGAGTGGTGATTGGCGCTTTAAGAAAAACCTTGGTCCGTCGTAGTGACTCCCACGAAGTCGACGCGATGCCTGACGTGTTTTCGGGAGAAAAAACCTTCTCACCTATCTCAATCGTTTCAATTTCGAGCGGCGCCTCTGCGGCTTCGAGAATGCGAAGCGTCGCCGCCATGATTTCCGGCCCGATGCCGTCGCCATTGGCCACAGTGATAGGAATGCGTTGCGACATTTTCTAAACCTTTCCGTCGATTCTTTCTGACCTGGAGAAGCATGGAATAGTAAGGCAAAGGCGTAAAACGGGCAATTCGCTGCAATCGGTATTGGTGATATGGCTATTTATGTGTGTGTGCGTTGACGAGAAGAGCCAGATTCAAGCTTTGGAAAGATCGCAGCCGGGTTTGCCTCTTAAGAAAGGCCGGAGCGGTACCATGACGCACGACTATAAACGGCACGGCACTACGACGCTGTTTGCGGCGCTCAATGTGTTGGACGGCACGCAGAAGCGCTTGCGGCGCGGCAACTTCACTGGAGTTATGGAACTCATTGCCGCCATCAAAGATTATCTTGCCCAGAACAACAAACAACCGAAGCCTTTCGTTTGGACCGCCACCGCTCAACAGATCATTGAAAGGTCAATCGTTGTAAAGGAATTTCTCAGACACAACACTAGTTTTCCGCGGGAATTCCGTAAGAGTTCGCCGTGCGGGACTTCCACTTTGATTTCTTTGTCGCTAAACGCTTTAATCTGCCACTATGCAAATCAAACACTACTACTCCCCGCATGCAGTAGGAGAAGCATCCGGTGAAGCGATGATTTTCAAGCTAGGTGTGGGCCAATTACTAGATGAAATTCGCCAAAGCATCCTTCAGAGTCATTTAATTATTTCCAACACTCCAACGGTAACCAAAGGCAAAGGCATAACTGGTATTCCAAACTTGGCCGGAGGCCTCAATGATGGTCTAGCCGCATCGCTTCGAAGTCTGGGTTGGGGGCCCTTGAAAGCACCAGGGGCTCAAGGGGCGGGCGCCAGGTTAGATTGGTACAAAACCCTTCCCAGTGGAATAAGTTTTGGACCAGAACGCATTGGAGTTGGGGTAGAAGTGCAATTTGGTAATAACTTTCAATTCAATGCTGATCTCCAGCGCTTAAACGAAGCCATACTGCAAGGGTCGATTGTGGCAGGAGTTTGTATCGTCGCATCGGATCGTTTGAGAATCTACAAAGCAGATCGAGGTGCTTATTTTTCACAAGAGAAGCAAAAACTGGACCGTCATCTGGCTCTTCTCCTTGGATCGGGAGTTGCCAGAATGCCAGGCTACGTTTTAATAGGGATTGAACATGATGAATTTGGATTTTCCGATGCAAAGGTTGGTAAAGGCCAATTTCACCTGGCGGCACCTATTTTCGACCCCGTTCGCGGAGTGTTGGGTCCGATTGGTTACGAGTATTTTGGGGAAAACATTTAAAAACCTATGACCTTGCTCTTACTGGCAAACTGTTCCATTGAACCGGTAACGTTCTGAAGCTTGCCAACTGAAGAGACCGGTCGTTTGTGTCCATTTGGACCTAGATTAAGCTCGGTTTGTAGGAGGCCATCAGCAAAACAGTTGATTAATCGCTTTGGAGGCCTCACAGTTTCTTGTTCCCCGATGAAAGTCGCAATTCTTTGCAGTGCGGCCTTAGGCTCACCGAGTTCGCCACCAATCCACAGCCGTTCATGTAGATGCGCTGCGTGTAATGTACTGCCGCCGCCGACAAAACAATCCAATACAATGTCGCCTGGATTGCTAGCCATCAGGATCGCACGTTCGGGAATGTGTAGCGGTAATTCATTAATTTGAAGTCCACGCGACTTGTCTTGTCTGGCTGGTCGGGTATCTTCCCAAAAGTCGCTTATCTGCACCCACGGAATTCCATCTTCATCTTCGAATCGCTGAAACTTCTTTCGGTAGCCACCGTAGTCGCGGACCAGTTTACCGCAATGCCGACACGTCGGCGATTTTGCTCGCACAACATTAAACGTCGGTTTTCCGCCGCGTTTCACGTAATACAGCAGGCCGTAATGCGCAGGATGAATGCGGCCTCTTATCGGAAAGCCGCCTTTCATTTTTAATGCGATCCAACTTTTGTACTCCATTGCGGGAAATGTGTTAAGCCAAGCCCCAAACTCGATTAACCATTTGGGCCAGTGATACAGAAACAATGCTCCGCCGGGCTTAAGGACTCGCGCTAGTTCTATCAACCAAGAGCGACACCATATGCGATAGGCTTCCGTTTCGAGATCATCCGAAAAGTCCGTCTCGTAATCTTTGCCTAAATTGAAAGGGGGATCGACGAAGACCAGATCTACCGACCCCTCGCGCATGGTGGTGAGTAGATCCAAGCAGTCAGCGCGGAACAATAAACCGCCTTCACTGATGTAGGCAGTTTCAATTTTCGAGCTGAGACGGCGACCAGCACCCGGTTTCACGGCCGAAATATATCGGCTAGGCGATATATTGTCAAGTTGGTTTTGGTCCTGGTTTGGGATTGTTTTTGACATAGTCGTGCAAACTTGTGGAACTAACTAGCCAGTCCCTTCCTTTCTTCTCCCCGTCGATTAGGCGTCGTCGTAGCAACAGGCTGATATGATCCTGGGTGTAACCGACCAATTTTGCCGCCTCTAACGTAGTGAGTAGTTGATCCTTGCCACCGGCGGACACCTTATCACGGCTCTTATGTCTTTTGGCTGCCATGGAGGGGCGTGGACTCCGTTTGCCGACAGAGATGCACTCCGTAGATTGTGTAGTAGAGTGGGACCCAATCCATTCTGAACGTGGAAATTCTAGACTAAGATTAACTCTGCGGCAAGAAGTTTACCCGCGCCTTTATCGTGAAAGTTAGAGATCACTTCGGAGCTTCACCCCCTCTTCACGTATTGCAAGAATATAGCTAATTTGTCCTTGACGTGTTTCCAACCACTCCTGCATACTTTTGCTTACCAGTTACCCTGCTCTCGCGCTTCAATGGTGATAGCGCCTGTCCGTGATCGTAAAGCGACGAGGTTCGGCTGATAGAGAGTGAGGCAGTTGTCAACCAGTTAGAAGCCGCTCTCGAGATTTTTAGAGCACCGGGTGCGTCGCAACTCGCCGAAAGTATCGGTCGTCCCCCCCGAACTGGATCAGCGATTCCCAGCAGGCCCGCGCTTCCCTTTAGATTAAGGATAGTTAGAATGGCTACAAAACTCTATGTTGGAAATCTCTCGTTTCGTACTACAAGCGAGGAACTGCGCGAGGCTTTCGCGTCAGTAGGCACAGTGGAATCAGCTTCGGTGATTGAAGATCGGGAAACAGGACGATCACGCGGCTTTGCTTTTGTGGAAATGGCAACCCCTGAGGAGGCAGCAGCAGCTATCGAGGCTTTCAATGGCAAAGATTTTGGCGGGCGCAATTTGACCGTCAACGAAGCCAAGCCAAGAACAGACCGCGGTGGCGGTGGCGGCCGTGGAGGGTATGGTGGTGGACGCGGCGGCGGTGGTCGTGGTGGTTACGGCGGTGGTGGTGGCGGCGGCCGTGATCGTGACAACGATCGTTTCGAACGCGAACCACGCTGGTAACACAGATTACACGGATAAAAAGACGGATACGGCGCCGAAACACCTCGGTGCCGTATCCGTTTTCATCTGTGTGATCTGTGGTTAATTATTTTCTGGATTCAGGCGTGATTTTCAGCGTTAACTTCTCATCACCACGTTTAACTTCAATCGTATACTCCTGACCGGCTTTCATCTCGCCCAGCGCGAATGTGTAGTCGTAAACGTTCTTAACGTCGCGAATCCCGATCTTGACGATGCGATCTCCTGCTTTGAGTCCCGCTTTTGCCGCCGGCGAATTGTCGCGTACGCCATCGATCAATAGCCCATCAGTACTGTCAGCGTAGTTGGGAATCGTCCCCAAATAAACGCGGAAGCCTCCGGTGCGCGGCGTCGCGTCGCTACGGGCGGTGGTGTACGTGAGGCGCTTCTCGGCGCCATCGACGTCTCTGACGATGCGCGCCACGAGGCTCAAAATGCGCGCTTCATCGTTGTAGTTGATCTTCTCGAATGTGTCTGAAGGCTTGTGATAATCGTTGTGAGTTCCGGTCCAGAAAAAGAGCACCGGAATCTGTTTCCGGTAAAAGGAGTTGTGGTCACTTGGACCATAGCCGTCTTCGTTCAGAGTGAGTTCGAAGGCTCCATTCGGATCCACAGTCATGATCGGCCTGCCATTGGCTGAAACAACTATGGGCACACCTCCAGGCGCGGGCGCGTCTGAATTCGCGGTTACCTTCATTTCCTGAGCGGTATTTGCCTGCTTGATAATCTCGCGCCACTCTTTCGCAGTGCCAACGCCGCCGATAACCAGCTTGCGATCCTTCATACGGCCGATCATGTCCATGTTGATCATGGCGACCGTATTCGCGAGCGGCATCAGCGGGTGGTCCACATAATAATTCGATCCCAGCAGTCCCTCTTCTTCACCTCCGAACGCGATGAAGATAATGGTGCGCTTCATTCTGGGGCGTTGGGCGCTGAACACACGCGCCAGCTCGAGCAGGCCCGCCGTTCCGGAGGCATTATCGTCAGCGCCGTAATGAATCTCGCCTGAGCGCGGCGCAAGGCTTCCTGAACCGCCACGGCCGAGATGATCGTAGTGCGCCCCGATGACGATGTTCTCGTTTTTGAGCACCGGATCGGAGCCTTCGAGCACGCCGATGACGTTGTACGCAGGAACTTCGTTACGAACGACGTCGGTGGAGAGCGTGATCTCTCCGGTCAGCACTCGGTTCGTACCCGGTTTTTTTGCGGTGGTTGATTGCTCGATTTGTTCGAGGGAAGTATTTGAAAGCGATAGCAGTTTGTCCGCCGCTTGTCGAGAAATCACGACGATCGGAATTCCAGCGTCGCCGGCGTTGTTGTCATAATTGAGTTTTGTTAATCGATCGTTGGAGAAGGCGATGTCCTTCGCCACGATGACCAACGCTTTAGCGCCTGCGTTTCGGGCCGCGATCGCTTTCCAGCGCACGCCCTCAAGCATCGCAAATTGGCCGTGAGGATTGTTGCCGTCGGGGGTGCCTTGCAGTGCGACGGCAATCTTGCCGGTCGCGTTTAGACCCGCGTAGTCATCGTAGTTCAACTCGGCGGCAGTAATTCCAAAGCCGGCGAAGACGATGCCGCCCTCGACTTTGGTACTGGTTGAGAAACCGAGCGGCAACCAGTCAACGCCTACTTGCAGCGAACTGTCGTTCGTCCGAGGGTACGAGCCAAACGCGAAGATATTTCCCCGGCCGAGTTCTACTCCCGCGACGTAGGGAAACGATTGCATGTAGCGCGCCGTCCTTGCGGCGTTACGGTTAGCGGGTCGAAGACCGAGCCTCGAGAACTCACCGGCGATGTAACGCGCAGCGTCGTTCGCCCCGGCAGTGCCGGTACGCCGGCCATCCAACGCATCGGAAGCAAGGTAGGTGACGTGCTGCTGTAGTCTCGCGGCGGATGGTTCAAGCTCCGCTTGTTGCGCGACAGCGACAAGGCTCGTGAATAGCAGAGCTGCGATGGGGATTACAAATCTTTTCATCTTCATAAATCGTTTCTTTCTTTTTCCCGCAAAGGGGCAAAGCGGCAAAGTTGCCGCTCAATCCTTCTTTGCGCCTCTTCTTCACCTTGCGCCTTTGCGCGAAAACTTCTTCAAGGCTACTCAACCCAATCAGCAATGAACACGTTAGTATCGCCTGGTTTCTCTGCATTGCGGTTGGACGCGAAGACGAGCTTCTTTCCATCCGGCGAAAACATCGGAAACCCATCAAACGTTTCATTGAAAGTAATGCGTTCCAAGCCCGTGCCGTCCACATTGATCTTGTAAAGATCGAAGTTTCTTCCACGCGGATCATCCATGTTCGAAGAGAAGATTATGCGCTTGCCGTCGGGAAAAAAGTACGGGCCAAAGTTCGCCTTACCGTTGTTCGTTACCTGGCGCTTGTTCGAACCATCGGCATTCATAACCCAGATTTCGAGCGTTGTCGGGCGAATCAAATTCTGTTTCAACAGATCGTTGTAATCAGCCTTGTCCGCATCAGTTTTAGGGTGATGTGCGCGATAAACTATCTGCTTGCCGTCATACGACCAGAATGGACCACCATCATATCCGAGTTCGTTAGTTAACCGGCGCACGTTCTTTCCATCGGCGTCCATCGTGTAGATGTCGAGATCGCCATCGCGCATCGACGTGAAGACGAGCTTCTTACCATCAAGCGTGATGGTTGTTTCCGCATCGTAGCCGGGCGTGTTTGTCAGTTGTTTTAGATCGGAGCCGTCCGGCTTTGCAGTAAAAATGTCGAACGCCGGATACACGGCCCAGACATACCCGCGCGAAAAGTCAGGCTTCGGTGGACACTGTTTATCGCCGAGGTGCGTTGACGAATAGAGGATTCGCTTGCCGCCGGGAAAGAAGTAGGAGCAAGTGGTTCGTCCGTCGCCGTTCGAGATCATCTTCACGTCCGAGCCGTCGACATTCATCGTGTAGATCTGATCGCACGCACGACCATCGCGCGTGGCTTGAAAGATGAGCTGCTTGCCGTCGGAGGAGAAGTAAGCCTCGGCGTTCTCGCCACCAAAGGTCAGTTGCTTGATGTTTTTAAGATGCTTTTCACGGTCCTCTGCCTGGGAGGTGTAGAGCAAGAGCGGGAGAACCAAAAGAAATAATCTCAGTGGGTTCATATGGCTGATTTAGACAGGATTACAGGATTTTCAAGATTTACAGGGTTCGAGCGACGGCGACGCACGATCAAGACAATCAGAGCCGCGAGTCCAACAACAATGCTGATCAACTGCGAAGTCGAGAGCCCGGTCAAAGTAGTCAATCCGAAAACGTCGCCGCGCGGATCGTCGCGGACGAATTCGATAGCAAAGCGAATGATTGAGTAGAGCAACGCGTAAACAAGGATTACCTGGCCGTCGAAGCGTTTGCGTTTGTGCAGCCAAAATAGAAATAGAAACACGAGCAGCATTGCGAACGACTCGTAGAGCTGCGTCGGATGTAGATAGGTATCCGCCGGGACGCCAGTGACTTCGTGACCCAACTCGGTAAACTTCACACCCCAGGGAAGTGTCGTCGGCTTGCCCCAGCAACATCCGGCGGCAAAGCAGCCCTGCCGTCCAAAGAAATTGCCGATAGCGATGCCCGGTGCGCAGGCGTCAGCCGTTTTCCACCAGGGCAGTTGATAACGCTTCATCAGCAGATAGCCGGCGAGCACAGCGCCGAGCAGTCCGCCGTAAAAGACACCACCGGAACGCAGGAAATCTAAAGAGAGGAGTTGAAGAGGATTTTCGCGATACTCCGGCTCCGTAAAGAGCATCATGACCTTCGAGCCGACAAGCGCCGCCAACAACATCCACAGACTCAGGTCGTAAATCTTTTCACTCGGCAACCCGTCCCGCCGCGCGAGCCTGACCGTGATCAGGATCGCGCAGAGAAATGCGATAGCGAGAAACACGCCGTAGGTGTTAATGGGGAAACTGCCGATGCGAATAAGTTCAGGATACATATTTTAAAATTAGCCGCGGATTTACACGGATGAACGCGGATCAGAACGAGTTTTATCCATTTCCATCCGTGTAGATCTGTGGCCGAAAACCAGATCGTAAGCCAGCAGCAACGCGCCAATCGTGATGCTCGCGTCCGCGATGTTGAACGTAGGCCAGTGGTAATCACCGGCGTGCAACACGATGAAATCCACAACGTAACCCAGACGAGCGCGATCGGTCAGGTTCCCTAAAATGCCTGCAAGCAACAGCGCGCACGCTCCGAGAATACGATCGTCATTTCGCGGCGTGCGCATGAAATAGTAAAAGACCGCGATTGCTGCCAGCACCGCCAGCACTACAAAAAACCAGCGGCCGAAGGCGCCGCCCTCCTGCAACTGTCCAAACGCGATGCCCGGGTTTTCAGTGTAAATGAACTGAAGGAAACCGCGAATCAACACACGCTCTTCGCCGAACCGCAGTGTCTTCACCGCCCAGGCTTTTGACGCCTGGTCGGCCAGGTAGATGCCGAACGCCGCGAGCAGATATCCGGCGCGCCACGCGAAGCGCGTGCGAAGAGAGGCGGTGTTGATGCTGGTTGCCATAGGTCCTATAGGTCCTACAGGACCTATTCCTGCTCGATCTCAGCCAGTGCAGCGACGCAGCGCTCGCACACCGTCGGATAAACATCCGATTCACCGACGCGCTTGGAATAATTCCAGCACCGCTCGCACTTCTTACCGTCTGCAACTGAGATCGTAATCGAAACGCCCGCGCCCTTCGCTTCGCCAAGCTCAATCTGCGAGACGATAAACAGGTAACGCAGATCTTTCTGATGCTTTTGCAGCAACGCGAGTGCGTCTCCTGACGCACCTAGGGTTAGTTTCGCTTCCAGCGAACTCCCGATCTGTTTCGCTACGCGAGCCTCTTCAAGCGCACGCAGCACATCGTCTCGGATTGCAAACAGACGATCCCATTCCGCAAACAGTGCTTCATGCCTCTCATCATTCGCAGTCGGAAATAGCGCCAGGTGAATCGAAGGCTCAGTTCGGTTCGGCAGATTCTCCCAGATCTCATCCGCGGTAAACACGAGTATCGGTCCGAGCAGGCGCGCGAGCGCATCGCCGATCTGGAGCAGCACTGTTTGCGCCGAGCGACGCGCCTTGTTGCGTGGCGCAAACGTGTAAAGCCGGTCCTTGATGATGTCGAAGTAGCGCGCCGAAAGCGTCACGGTGGCAAAGTTGTACAAAGCGCGATAAACGTTATGAAACTCGTAAGCTTCATAAGCCGCCAGCACTTCCTTAGTCACACGATTAAGCTCCGCCAGCGCCCAGCGGTCGATCTCTTCCATCTCTTCCACCGGGACACTGTCGCGCGCGGGATCGAAGCCGTCGAGATTTCCAAGGGCGAACCGCGCCGTATTGCGCAGCTTCCGATAGCCGTCAGTCACACGCTGCAGGATCTCATCAGACCCGCGCATGTCATCGAAGTAGTTTGACGAAACACACCACAGCCGAATGGTTTCCGCGCCCGATTGCTTTATGACCTTCTCAGGCTCCACCGCATTCCCGGCAGACTTGTGCATCGCCCGGCCCTGCGCATCCAGCGTCCAGCCATGCGTGATCACAGTGTTGTAGGGCGCGCGATCGTGAGCAGCAATCCCGACCATCAACGAGGAATTAAACCAGCCGCGAAACTGATCTCCACCCTCGAGATAGACATCCGCCGGCCAGCGCAGTTCTTCACGATTCTCGAGCACCGCGATCGACGAGACGCCGCTATCGAACCAGACGTCGAGAATGTCACTCTCTTTGGTCCACTCCTGCGCGCCACATCCTTTGCACGTGTAACCCTCAGGCAACAACTCCTGCGCCGAATGCGTGTACCACGCGTCGCCCGACTCGCGTTCGAAAATGTCGGCGACGTGATGGATCACTGCCGGGTCAGCAACCGCTTCAGTGCACTTCGCGCAATAAAAGACGGGAATCGAAACGCCCCAAACACGCTGCCGCGAGACACACCAGTCAGGCCGCCCTTTCAGCATGTTGCGCATGCGGTCGACGCCCCACGCGGGAATCCAGTTGACGCGTTCGATCTGCTCGAGCGCCGCCGAACGCAGCGAACCAGTCTCTGAAGGATTGTCAGTGAAATTAGTCCGGTCGCGGCCGTCTTCGTCTTTTTCAACGAGATCGCGGTGCGCCTGGTCCATCGCGATAAACCACTGCGGCGTGGCGCGAAAGATCACGGGGTTCTTGCAGCGCCAGCAATGCGGATAGCGATGCTCATACCTTTCACTGAAGAGCAACACGCCTCTTTCACGCATGAACTCCACGATCAGATCGTTTGCATCGAACACGCGTTGACCGGCGAAATGCTCCACCTCGGGCGTGAACCGTCCCGCGTTGTCGACCGGGCAATAGATCTCCAATCCATAACGCTTGCCGATGACGAAGTCGTCGTGACCGTGACCGGGCGCTGTGTGAACGCAGCCTGTTCCAGCCTTGCTGTCAGACTTCTTCTGCGCCTCACTGACATCGAGTTCAGTTTCCGCATCGGCTTCACCGCCGAGCGTAACGTGCTCACCCACCATCAGCAGCGATGTGCGATCGAGCCATGCATGACGGCACTCGAGCCGATCCAGCTTTGATCCCGGAAAGCGCGCGAGCACTTTCGGTGCAGCATCAAGTCCGCACTTGGCTGCCACTGATTCGACCAGTTCACTCGCAACGATGTAAACCTCATCGCCGTACTCAAAGGCTGAGTACTCAAAGTCTGGATGGACTGCGATGCCGAGATTAGCAGGCAGCGTCCAGGGCGTCGTGGTCCAGATCAGCACAAACACTTTTCGCCCGGCGAGTGCCGGATCGATCGCAGCCGGATCGCTTTGCAGCGGAAACTTCACATAGACCGATGGGCTCGTGTGCTGGTGATACTCAACCTCGGCTTCGGCGAGCGCCGTCTGGTCTTTGATACACCAGTAAACCGGCCGAGCTCCTTTGTAAACCCAGCCACGCTCGACGAACCGCGCGAACATGCGCGCGGTTTCGGCTTCGTAGTGGTTCGACATCGTGAGATACGGATCGTCCCACTCTCCGAGAATTCCGAGTCGTTTGAAATCGCGTGTCTGGCTCTTCAGCGCATTCTCGGCGTGCTCGCGACAGATCCGGCGAAAAGTTTCGAGGTTCAAGTCACTCTTCTTCTTACCTTTTTTCTCCAGCGCCTTTTCGACGTGCGTTTCAATTGGCAGACCGTGACAGTCATAACCGGGAACGTAAGGCGAGTCGTAGCCCATCATCGTGCGCGACCTGACGACGAGATCCTTGAGAATCTTGTTCATCGCCGTGCCGAAATGAATGTCGGCATTGGCGTACGGCGGACCGTCGTGAAGAATGAATTTCGGCCGGCCTTCACCGGCGCGGCGGATCAAGCGGTAAAGATCGAGCCTGGACCACTTCTCAAGGCGCGCGGGTTCGCTCTGCGCGAGATTGGCCTTCTGCGAAAAGGCGGTCTTCGGCAGATTGACGGTCTTTTTCAGATCGAGCGGGGTTTCAGTAGACATAAATTGAATTCACCATATTAGACAGGATCACAAAATTTACAAAATACACAGGGATTACAAATGAAGAACCCGAGCCATTCAGGATGATCTGGCTCGGGTCGTGTAAATCACCTTGTGATTTTGGTCAACCGATAAACATCTCATCCTCTGCGTAAGTTTGATTAATGGGCTTCGGCATTGGCGCCAGGAGTACCTCGAGGCCGCGGCGGAAGCCCGCCATAATCGCGGCCAGCTCGCGCGCGGGCTCTATCACCTTCGATTGCACAAAATCCGTCGTCATAGCTACCTGTTTCTGGGTGCGATCGATCGTGCGGCTAACGAGCTCTACTTTGTCTCGAGCCTCGACCGCCGTTTCACTCACGAGTGTCTTCAACTCGCTAATTTCACTTTTGATCATCGCCAGCGACTCGGAAACGTGCGCAGACGCCGTGGACAAATGACCCGAGACCACGGTGAACTGCTCGGCGATCAGTTTCCCCTGTACGGCGATCTGCTTGCCCTGTTCGCTAATCGCGGTGACACGTTCGAGCAGTGGTTCCGTCTTTTCTTCAAGCCGGTTGACTGTCTTCACTGCTCGGCTGACAAAAACCGCTATCGCAATCATCGCAATCGCAATCAAGACAAACGAAGCAGCGATGATCACCATGATCCAGAACATCGGATCGCGAGTGCTCATTTGTAAAAGCAGTGCGAGATTCATTAGTTGGACGACTCACCACCGCCGAAGTTTGGAGCGTCAATGCGGCCTGACATCTCAGTCTTCCGCTTCTCGTCCTGGTAAGCCTTTCTGCCGGCGTCGATCGCGGCGGTCAGTGTTCCAGACTGTCGTGAAGCAGCTTCGCGTGCGCCCTGAGCCACCTCGGTCACTCTCTCAGCGGCTTGAGAATAAAGCTCAGCGGCGCGACCGCGCGTCGCTTCGTAATACTCACCGGCGCGATCTCCCAACTGTTGCGCAGCCTCGCGCGAACGATCGATGCCTTTTCTGGTGGCATCGGCGATGTCGCCGCGCAATTCGTGGCCGGATTTCGGTGCAAAAAGCAGGGCCAGAATCGCTCCGATGCCGCCGCCAATAAGTAAGTAAGTTAACTTGGATGAAATGTTGTCGCCAGTGTCTCTACGATAATCGTCTCCCATTTTCGGGGTCCTTTCTCAGTAAGAATTACGATTTTAACGGTGTGGGGACTATACCATACATTAACCGCGTCTTCATCCGTGTAAACCGTGGTTAGTTTTTACCGTTGTATTGGTCCAGCTTGCGGTACAGCGTCTTGCGGCCGATGCCGAGGGCGCGAGCGGCGTGAGATTTGTCCCCCTCGGTGTAGTCGAGGGTGGCCTCGATGGCCTGGCGTTCGATCTCCTCCATCGACGAAGGAACCGTGATCTCAAAGGTAGTCGTACGGCCCTCGCTGAAAGCCTTGGCCCGCTCAACCTTGATCCGGTCGCGCGCCTCCAGAGCGATCTTGCTGATGGCTTCGGGTAAATCTTCCAACTCAATCTGCCGGCCCGAAGCAATGATCACCGCGCGCTCAATCGCATTTTCGAGCTCACGCACGTTGCCGGGCCAGCCGTAAGTGATCAACGCCTGCAACGCGTCCTTTGAAATGCCCGAAATGAAACGACCGGTCTTTTGTTTGTGGTGTTCCAGGAAGTGAATCACGAGGGGATGAATGTCTTCCGGCCGTTCACGCAGAGGCGGCAACTTAATCGGAAAGACCGAGAGCCTGTAAAAGAGATCTTGTCGAAAACTTCCAAGATCGACGGCGCGTTTCAAGTCGACATTCGACGCGGCCAGCACGCGAACGTCAGTCTTGATCACTTCACTGCCACCGACTCGCGTGAGTTCACCATCCTGCAACACTCGCAGCAGACGCACCTGCGCTGACAAACTCATCTCACCAACTTCGTCAAGAAAAAGCGTCCCGCCGTTTGCTTCTTCAAAGCGCCCACGACGCAAGGCGCGAGCATCTGTAAATGCGCCTTTTTCATGACCAAAGAGTTCCGACTCGAGTAGCGACTCCGGAATCGCGCCGCAGTTTAGTTTGACGTAGGGTTGATCTTCGCGGCCGGAGTTGAAGTGGATCAGGTTTGCGAGCAGCTCTTTGCCTGTGCCCGATTCGCCTTCAATCAAAACCGTGGTTTGGGTATCGGCCACACTCAATGCAAGCTCGATCGCGCGACGGATCGCGGGCGTTTGACCGATGATGCGTTCTTCACCGTAGCGTTCGTGAAGCGCGCTGCGCAGGTGCATGATCTCGGCTGACAACTGATCGCGTTCAAGCGCCGTGCCGATTTGGTCGGCAATGCCCTCGACCAACGCTACTTCGTGATCCTCAAACCCTTCGCGTGCTTCACTCCAAACCAGGCCGAGCAAACCAAACGTCTGTCCCGCAACTCTCACTGGCGCGACCAGCGCCGCGCGACCGCCAAGCACTGTGTTGAAGGCCAGTCGAACCGGAAACGTCAGATCAGTTTCCAGCAAGCGCAGCGTCTTGCCCTGGGCCAACACTTCGACCATCGCCGGAAACGCCGTCACGTCTAACGACTTCCCGTGAGCATCAAGCAGACCCTGGACCGAATCGATCTCCACTTCCGGCGCCGCTTTGAACGCCGCGAGACTGATGCGACCGCCGGCAGGATCCAGCACTCCAAGCGCTGCATAATCCGCGCCGACAAGCGCGACAGCACGCTCAAGCACCAGCGATGACACTTCGCCAAAATCCGAACGTGCGTTTAATGCGTTTGCGATCGAGAGCAGTGCGCGTTTTGTTTCGGCTTCACGCTCCTTGTCCGTGTAAAGCCGCGTGTATTGATAACCAATCGCGATCTGTCCCGCGATCGACTGAAGAAACGAAACCTCATCGTCAAGCCACTCGCGCGGCGTTCGCGTAGTGTGCAAGCCGACAAGGCCGAGAACATCGTCGCCAAGCGTTACCGGCACAACGAGCAACGAACGTGTTCCAAGACTCGCCGCGAGAAAGCGGACTTTCTGATCGAGACCGGCAGCCGAGATGTCGTTCAGGCGAATCGGCTTTCTGATGTCGACGTGTTCGGAGAGTTGCTTTAGATCGATCGGTATAACGGTGCCGAGACTGGAAGGGACATCTGCTGAAGCGCGCCATTCGTGACTGATACGCAGCTCGCTCGCGGACTTCAACTGGATCACGTCGCAGCGATCGACATTCATCATCCGGCCCAATTCAGAGACGATGACGTTGAGGAAGCGGTCGAGATTGATGGCGTGAGGCAGAGTCATCGCGAGGCGATTGATAATTCCCTCGCGCGCCTCGTGCATTTTGATTTTGCTTTCTAAAGAAAGAGATTGGGCGCTGTTAGACATCGTACGGGATAAAAGCATAGACGAAGCCCACTCCAACATGCAAAGAAACCTTAACCACGGATGCCGCGGATAAAAAATCGGGATTTGTTACCTGTGTTATCCGTGGTTAATGCTGACGCTGATTGCCACGTCTGACAGTGGCTCTTATAATCCCGGCATGCCGATTTACGAATACGAATGCCGCAAGTGCAAAGCACACGTCGAGGCTTTTCAAAAGGTAAGCGACAAGCCGCTCACAAAATGCGTCAAATGCGGCGGCAAACTGGAACGCAAGATTTCAGCGCCCGCGATTCAGTTTAAAGGCTCGGGCTGGTACGTGACGGATTACGCCGCCAAGACAACGAAAGGCGAAAAGTCGGAATCCGAGTCAACACCGGAAGCGAAAGCTGACAAAACCGAAAAGAAAACGAAAGAGAGTTCCCCTGCCAGGAAGACTGCCGAAAAGCCTTCGTCACCTAAAGCACCAAGCGGCGATTAAAGCAATGCGTTCGTCAACGCCCTTAAGACAACAAACCTTCCTCCTACTCACCGTATTCGCCATAGCGTTGCTGTCGGTTTCGATCCTGGCCCAATCCGGTGTTCGCCCGAATGCCGGTAGTTCCGGCGGCGTCATGGTTGGCGTCGTTGCGCGGCGTGATGACAACAAACCGATGCCGATTACGAGCAAAGAAGTTTCGGTTTACGATAATGGCATCGAGCAGATGATTCGCAATTTCACTCCGGATCCATCTCCGTCGCGGATAGTACTGCTGGTTGATAACTCACTGACGCTTCGCGCGGACATCGAGAAACTCGAACAGGCTGCGCGTGAGTTTGCTTACGAGATCTACGAAGGCGACAAACTGCTGATCGTCGGTTACGACGAACAGGCGGAGATCGTTTCGGACTGGACTGACGACGCCAAAGCGATCGAATCGTCGTTGAAGCTGTTTCGCAAGAAAGGACAGCCACACCTGTTCGACGCGATCCGTGCAGTGGTCGTAGAAGCATTACGGCCGCTGCAGAATCAAAAGCGAATCATCGTCGTGATTAGCGACGGCCTCGATCGAGGCAGCAAGGCGACCTTCGAACAAACGCTTGCGGAGCTGCAGGCAGAGAACATCATGGTCTATGCAGTGCAGGCAGTGGACCGGACTCGCGGCGCGATTCGACGGGATGTACCGAAGCCGAAAGTTGTTATCGATAAGCTGGCGGAGGGGACCGGAGGACAGATTTTTTCAATCGAAGAACCGGCAGTGGCGGCGAAGGCGATCTGCGACGAACTGCGACAGAATCGCTACGTGCTTTCATACGTGCCATCGAGTGCTCCGTTCGGACAGGCGCGCAGTTTATTGGTGTTGGGAAATCAGGGAATCACGGTGAGATCGAAGTCGATGCAGCAGCCGAACTAAATTTGTCTATCTGTGGATGGCTTTAGCGTCGCGAATACAGGTAGAACAGTCCCACCATGATTAGCAGTATCAGCGTCTCCATGAAGATGAAGAAGCTGAGCACGAACGTTCCGTCATCGAGGAATGCGTTAGAGTAAGCGACGTACGTTCCCATCAGGATCCCGCCGGCCGCCCATATCAACTGACGTTTCTTATCCCACATTATTTCAAGATCCCGGACAGCCAGTGCATCAGGTTTAGCGCGTATTGCTTGTTATCGTTGCCGGGCACGTTCATTCCCATCCGGCGGTTTTGAGGCCCGGAAACTTGCGCCGAAAGCATCGCCGCTTCGCCCTGGACCACCACGCGACCTTTGCCGAATTTTAATGCGAGAGCTTGAGATCGACCGGCGGCTGAAATGGAGGTTTGCGACTCGTAATCAGGAGAGTCCGTGGCGCGTTCTGACAAATTGAGAATGCCAACACTGCCTTCCGGTCCTTTCAACGATTGGCCGGTGAAACTGCGCAACAGATTAATCCTCTCGTTTTCGTTTCGACCTTCGATGATGGGATGACTCGCCAGCAGTTTGTTCTCGCGCGAGAAGATCAGGTGTGAAGGAGTTCCGGCCACGGAGTTTTCCGGATCGAACGTGTAACCTTTGCTCATATCAACACCGAAGCGAGCAGCGAGTGTCGCAGCGGCTCCGCCAAACGGCGCATGATCGGCAATCAACAGTAATGCGCCGCCATTCTTTACCCAATCCTGGACCACCTGGCACTCTTCGTCGGTGAATGCCGAGCTGTCCGCGCCTTCGTCGTCATCTTCCTCGGCGCCCAGGGCGTTTGAGATGACGAGGATCTTGTAACTGCTGAGCAGAGACTTGGTGAATGGCTGGCGATTGCGGATCACTCGATAGCCATCGTTCAGCAGTAGATCGACGAATGGTTTGTAGCGACCTTCGGTGGTGTGAAAGTTGTGATGAGCTTCATCAAACATCACCCGCGGGCCTTCTTTTTTGTAAGCCGGATTGGCGACTGATGTATCGAACTCGGGATCAAACGCTTGTTGGGCCAGAACCGGGGTGATTAAGAAAGCCAGGGCGCAGATAGCAGCGAAGAGTTTCATGTTCTTGGACGAAAGTTTCCCGCAAAGGCGCAAAGGGTGCAAAGACGCAAAGAAGAAACTTAGCGTCTTCGGCGCGCCTTTGCGCCTTTGCGGGAAACTGTACTCGGAACTAAAGCCGTGATCGCAAATTCGAGAGTCGCTCGGCGGCGCTATTGAGCGTCTCATCTTTCTTGCAGAAACAGAACCTGACCTGTTGCGCTCCGTGCGCCGGCACGCTGTAAAAGCTCGATCCCGGAACACAAGCAACACCGACTTCGCGAATTAAATGCCGCGTAAACTCAACGTCGTCCGGAAACCCAAACCCCGAGATGTCGGTCATGATGTAGTAAGCCCCATCGGGAACAAATGTTTTGAATCCCGACTGTTCGAGCACAGGTAACAGCAAATCCCGGCGCGCCTGATACTCCCGCTGCAACGTATCGTAGTAGTCCTGCGGCAGCGACAAAGCGTAAGCGCCTGCGGCCTGCAACGGTGCAGCAGCGCCCACTGTCAGGAAATCGTGGACTTTACGAATCGCGCCCGTGATCTCCGGGGGCGCGATGCAGTAACCAACTCGCCAACCCGTTACCGAATAAGTTTTCGACATCGAGTTGACCACTACGGTCCGTTCTCGCATGCCATCGAGTTGGGCCATCGAAATGTGCTTAATGTCGGCACCGTCGCGCGGATACAGAATGTGCTCGTAAATCTCGTCGGTAAAGCAAAGCGCATCAAACTCCTGGCAAAGCCCGGCAATGAATTCCATCTCCTCGCGGCTAAACACTTTTCCGGTCGGATTATTCGGATTGCAGACAATGATTGCCTTAGTGTTTTTGTTGAACGTCGCGCGCAGTTCGTCGCGATCGAAAGTCCACTCCGGCGCACGCAGCGGAACGTAACGCGGATGCGCATCGGAGAGGATCGCGTCCGGCGCGTAGTTCTCGTAAAACGGTTCGAAGACGATGACTTCTTCGCCGGGATCCACTGTCGCCATCATCGCGGCGATCATGCCTTCGGTCGAACCACACGTGACTGTGATCTCTGTTTCGGGATCGATTTGAATTCCGAGATACGAATGCGTCTTGGCGGCGATTGCATTGCGAAAGTCTTTTGAACCCCAGGTGATCGCATACTGATTGATGTCCTGATCGATCGCTTCCTTCGCCCGGCCCTTAATATCTTCAGGCGCGGCAAAATCCGGGAATCCCTGCGACAGATTTACAGCGCCATACTTCAAGGCTTCGCGAGTCATTTCTCGAATGACTGACTCGGTAAACAGGCTCGCCTTTCGGGACACATGCCGACTCTTTGAGGGTGATGGTGTGGTCATTGCGTTATCCCTTTGAAATAAAAGAGGCGGACAAGGTAACACAAAACCGCGGTTTAGGGGATGATCTGTTCGCCCGCGGCTTCGCGTTTGAGTTGTTCGAGGATGGAGCGGATCGCTGCCGCGTAACTACCGTTTGGCGCTAACTCGAGATACTTCTCGTAAGCCGCTACGGCTTCTTTCGGCTTTTCGATTCTTTCGTACGCCGCGCCCAGCATCTGGTAGATCACCGGCTCGCTGTCTCCGAGTTGGGCAAGCGCCTTGCGAAATTCCACGATAGCTTCCGCGAAACGTCCTTTCTCTTCAAGCACGCGCGCGATCCCGACATAAGCTTCAGGTTGGATTCCTCGGGCTTCGCGGATCGCGCGTCGAAAAGAACGAATCGCATCGTCGGCAAACGCTTCCTCGCTGTAGATGCGACCTTCAACGGCGGACGCTTCCGCGTAAGCCGGTCTTGCTCGTCGCGCGGCGTCGATCTCCGCGTGTGCTTCTTTGAACTGATTGAGGTCGAGCAACACACGTGCGAGGCCGACGCGGGCAGCAGGAAACGCCGGCCGCAACTTGATCGCTTCACGATAGAGCTCGGCGGCTTTCTCTCGACTCGGATCGTCGCGCGCTTTCTCGCGTGCGGTCTCAGCTTGTTGGAAGAGCAACTCTGCTTGATCGGTTGTAGGAACGAGTTTGACAGCGAGAGTGCGGCGGCCGGGCGGTAATGCAGTAGTTGTTTCTTTAAAACCGCTGGCGCGAACACGAACCGCATGCCGGCCCGGCGAGATTTTTGTGAGGGTGAGTTTTCCGGAGGCGTCGGTCGTTCCGCGTCTTATCTCGTCGATCCAGACGATGGCGTTTGGTTCAGTGGTGATCGTTAGAGATTGTTGAGCGGTAATCGTTACCGAGACGAGAAGCAGAAAAGCAAGCAGAAATAAAGCCTTCATAACTTCCACAATCAGTTTCAAAATCCTGTCTCACTCTTCTCCACCGTCAGTCACGCGTCGCTTGCGCACAGTTGGATCCGCCGTGACAGCGCGCGACCCGACTTCCGGCCGGAAGTTTCCATTCGCATCGTACAGCCGCAAGTATTGTAAACGGTTCCGCACCACGCCCTGAATGTACCCGCGCGTCTCCTTGAACGGAACAGCTTCGGCCCACTCGTCAATCTCAAACGGCAGCGACGCCTTCCATTGCACCGCTCGCATCGGTCCGGCGTTGTACGCTGCCGCGACATACTCGATGCGTCCAAACTTGTCGATCTGATCGCGCAGGTACGCAGTGCCCAGGTGAATATTCAAGCGCGGCTCATAAAGCGATTCCGCAGTGATCTGACGACTGACGCCGTATCTTCGCGCGGTGAGTCGCGCCGTGGGCACAAGCACTTGCATCAGTCCGTAAGCATTCGCGCTCGAACGCGCGCGCGTAGTGAAGATCGTCTCCTGCCGTATCAAACCGGCAACTTGATACGGATCGAGATTTCGCGCTTTCGATTCCTGCACGATGATGTCCCAGTAAGCGAGCGGATAGAACACGTCCCACTCTTCGCGCGTCATCTCTTCCGGCTTCATCTGTGAGTAGTCGGGGAAGCTACGTCGCAGCGTATTCAACGCGCGCACGTTATCGTCATCAGAGCGATAAATTTTAGCGATTGCCAGGTTGACTTTGGGACTGTTCGGCGCTTTCTCACCGGCCTGGGCCAACTCCGCCAAAGCCCAATCGTCGAGCCCGACAGTCCACAATTGATCGGCCTTGACGATCCGTGCGTCCTGTTCCACACCGGCTGTTTCTTCAGCCACAGTGACAGTCTTCAAATTCTCGACCGCACGCGCAACGATCGAGTCGGCGGGAAAAGTCTTGGCAGGAGTAGTTCGACTAATTGCATCCAGGCGTATCTTGGCAAGGTAGCCATACCAATTGGCGTCGTAACGCGCCAGCATTGCTTCGTAAAGCGCTCTCGCCTCGGCGAGTTTGCCCGCTTTTTCGGAATCACGCGCGGCCCAGTAACCGGAGCGTCCACGATTGTCCGTGTTCCTATCGGCGTAAAAAGCGAGATGCTCGGTGAGCATTCGCGACGATTCGGAGTAGTTCTTTGCTTCGTGTGCTTCCCAGGCAAGGTCAAACTGTGCCTGGGCCACTTCGATGGAACTGGAAAATCCGTTCACCGCCGCGCGGCGGAAGTATGAAGCGTCTGCCTGGTTCTTTGCCTCTTGCGCGATCTGGGCCAGCGCCACGAATGCCCTCGGAGTGAAGTTGCTGTTGGGAAACGCACGGCGCAATTCTTCGGCGGTCGCTCTGGCTTGTTCCCACTGTCGCGCTCGCCCGTAGGTTTGCGCAAGATAGAAGAGCGCCTCAGCGCGCGTTTCACCTGCGGAGGTGGGAATCGCACTCAAGGACGAAACAGCGTCGGGAGTTTTTCTCACACTGTAAGCCGCGATGCCGCGGCGGAGCTGGTTTTCAGTTGTCGCAGTCGCGGGAAACTTTGCGAACGCGTCGCTGTAAGCGGTCACTGCGTCAGCAAACTTCCTCGCTTCGTACAGGCGGTCAGCGCGAGTGATCGCTTCCTCGACAGTGGCCGGCGATAGAGTTGAGCCGAGCCGCGGGATAGACGTCGCGGCTTCAGCACTCTCGGTTGAAGCGGGAGCGAAGAAATAAAGCCGTCGGTACGACGCGAGTGCGCGATTCTGGTCGGAGGTTTGTTCGTAAGCTTTGGCAGTTACGAGCAGGGCGGTGGCGTCGTCAGCTTCTACAAGTTGTTTGAGAAGAAGTGGGACAGCGGCCGCGTCGCCGCTCTTCAGCAACAAGTCCGCTGAGCGAAGCGCCGCGTCACGGGCACGCAACGAACTCGGATACTGTTGGAGCAACTGCTGGTAAACAGCGCGTGCCTCCTGAGTTTTTCCGGCTTGTTCGAGAGCTTCTCCGCGCATTGAGAGCGCGTAATCGGCCAGCGAGGTATGGTCGGTTATCAGGTTTGAATTTAATAGCGAAGCGGCGCCGGCGAAATCTTTGGCGTTGAGTTTTATTCGCGCGCGCAGGATGCGAGCAAGGGCGGCCGTTTTGGTGCCTGGAAACTGGTTTTCGATTCCGGCAACAACGCTCTCCGCGGGCAGCACGTCGTTGCGAGTCATGCTGCGAAGACTCTCGAGAGCTTTTTGTTCAGCGGGAGTTTGCTGCCGGGTCCGGCAGCTTGCGCTCATTACGAACGGAAGTGAGGCGACAGCGAGCAGGGCCACACCGACAAGGATAAAAATTAAGCGATGTTTGGCCACGTTCGAAATACTACTCTAACCAGCTTTTGCCCGAAAGGTACGTCTCGCGCAAAGGCGCAAAGCGCTACCGCGTTTCTAAGGGCTTTCTTTGCGCCTTTGCGCCTTTGCGCGAGAATATTCTTCTCACTCTAAACTGCTACGCGTTGACCGTTGCTCCCGGATAATTGGATCCGAGCTTTGAAACGTCACCCTCGGCGAGAGTGTTTACCAGTTCTCCGTGGAAGTAGTCGTAGCGAGCAGCGACTTCCGCTTTCACGCGCTTATCATACATCTCGCGCGAGCGATCGATGTATTCGCGTAAACGATCGTACAAGTCGTGCTCATATCGTCCTTCCGCAACCTTCTGCTCGTTGTACAACTTGATTTCCGAGATCAGGAGTCGCGCGAAACGGCGAGCGTCGTTGTGTAAACGTCTTTCTTCCTCGCTCGAGACTTCAACCGGCAACTCCGTATCCTGACCATAACGCTTGCGAGGTGCTCCAACCGGTGCAGCTTCCACTGGTGCCGATGTCCAGGCCGGCTCTTCGCTCGCCGGAGGTGCTGCTGCTTCAGCGGTATCTTCAAAGACTCCGGCCGATTCCTCAACAGGGATAGCCTCAACGAACCGTTCGGGTTCCACGGGCACAGGTTCGTAAGTCTGAATCGTATCGGCCCCGGAGAACGATGGTTCAGCTTCAGCCGCAGGCGGCTCCACGTATTCACTGGCAGGCGCGTACGACGGCTGAGCTTCTTCCGCACGCGCAGGCGCGGGTGCTTCTTCGCGAACTTCTTCCGTCGCCCTCTTCGGAGCTCCTCGCGCCGCCGACAACAGTTCGACAGCCATGCCTGAAACGGTGACTAACGTTTCCAGTGCTTCCAGGTTGATCGCTTCTGAATCCAGACCAGCCGAGTCTGCATAAAGAACTGCGACGGCCCGCCCGCGGGCGATTAGCGGGATCGCAACGATTCGCTGCGCCGGCTCTTCGCCGAGTCGATCCAGTAACAGATGATCTTCGGAGTGCGAACCGGGTCCACCGCTCCAGGTGTCCAGTCCTTTTGCTGCGCTACCGACAACTGTGTCCGCGGATAACGGAAATGAGATCTCTTGAACAGCGTCGTCGCCCACCGTTCCTTCGAACCCGCGACCACGCCAGCCACTTGCGCGCTCGCCTTTCACGACGAAGAAAGCGACTCGAGGAGCAAACGAAGAGGCGCGGTTTACGAGCGCTTTGAGAATGTCGGCCTGCGATTTCTGCTCGTTGATCTCGGTGATTGCGGCCTTCACGATGGCCATGTCGCTCGAAGCCTTCGCTCGCGACGACTCGGAGGCGGCCATTTCAATACCGCGTTCGTGAGCAGCGTGCAGGTGCTCGGTGATAGAGGCGATTAAACTGCCTTCCATCTGCACATCCGCCTGGCGGTCGAGAAAAGTCGAAAGCGACTCGTTAAGTAGGCTTTGCAGAGTGGTTATCTCCTGCTTGACCGCGCTCATGCGACTTTCGAGATAACTCTCGATCTCACGCCGCAAACTATCTTCCAGGTGTCCGTTGACCACAGCTTGCTCCTCCGTGTCGTGGTGGTGTTGTTGTTTTGACGAACCTCAAGGTTTTCAGGTAGGGAATTTCTAACCTAAGGTTGATTACCGGTATTGAGAGTCTCGCAGGGGCGGCAAGTACTCTGGGAGTGATTATGAACGGCTGGTATTGAGCTAGTCAAGAAATCGTTTTTCGACCGGCTCCTCCCGGTGCTTAGCGAGGTGCTGAGAGAGCCCCTGAGAGGGATTCTTTTCTACAGTACGGCTGGTCTGGTAATCTAGCCCGCTGGGTCGACCCCCGGCGCTTAACATATGCCACCCACCATACTGATTGCGGAGGATCACGACGATAACCGCGAACTCATCCGGCTGTTGCTGGCGAAGGCGAACTACACTGTGCGCGAGGCTAGAAACGGCCAGGAATGCCTCGATTTAGCGCGCGAAAACCCGCCCGACCTGATTGTGGTGGATCTTTCCATGCCGGGATTGGACGGCTGGGAAGTGTTCAAGGAACTCAAAGCGGACTCTCTCACGGCGCACATTCCGTGCATTGCCTGCACGGCCCACACCGAGCAGGATCGTGCGCGCGCCCTGCAATCCGGATTCAGCGATTTCGTGGGGAAGCCGTTTCGGACTGAGGAGTTTCTGAGGACGGTCAAGAGGCTCGTGTCGAAATGATGCAATAGGTCCTATAGGACGTATACGACCTATTGCTTGTAAACCACGCCGCCCTTCATCACGAATCTAACCTTCCGCAAGGCAGAGACATCCCCTGTCGGATCGCCATCGACAGCGATCAAGTCCGCGAGCAGGCCCGGTTTGATCGATCCGATCTTGTCTGACATGTGCAGCACTCGGGCGTTGACCGATGTCGCCGACCGCAAGGCATCGATGAGCGGCATGCCAAACTTCACCATCATTTCCAACTCCCGCGCGTTGTCGCCGTGAGCAAATACTCCGACATCGCTGCCGTTCGCAATCGTTACTCCCGCGTCGAGTGCGGCCTTGAATACGGCAGCCTTCCGTTCAGCATTCGCACCCACGATCGAAAGCGTCGGGCAAAGCGCAACACCACGTTCCTTCATGAGCCGGAAGACTTCGGGCGTGCCGCCGTCGCCATGCTCGATCGTTTCCACTCCAGCCATCGTTGCGCGCCGCATTCCCTCAGCCGTGGTCGCGTGAGCGCATACGGGAACATTGGCGCTCTTTGCCGTTTCGACTACAAGCTTGAGCTCGTCGAGTGAAAAGGTCGGCGCTGCACCTGACTTGCCCCAGCGATAGTCCGCGTAGATCTTGATCCAGTCAGCGCCGTGCCCAATCTGATCGCGCACGACGCGCGTCAGACTATCGACGCCATCAGCTTCT
>JAICGZ010000059.1 GCA_025922875.1 Pyrinomonadaceae bacterium | reverse complement strand
CAAACCAGCACCACGCGAAGCGGCAGCCAATGGGACGCACCGTTTGGCTGGGCCCCGATGCAAATGATTGCAGTAGCCGGGCTGCGGCGGTATGGTTATAACACTGCAGCCAATCGTATCTCCGTAAACTTTCTTTCGCTCGTATTGAAAGAGTTTATCGAGCACAATGTGATCGTAGAGAAGTATGACGTCGAGCGTCGCGTGTCTCAGATCCGCTCCGGCCTTAAGTTTGGTTACACGTCGAACGAGATTGGATTCGGTTGGACGAACGCGGCGTTCATCGAACTCTATGCGAACCTGCCCAGGCAGCGACGGGCCGATATATTGAACCTGGATAGGCCGGTGGTCCGTGTTCTAAGATCGGCAGCGGCGACGCACCAATTCTGCGCGTAATTCTGGTTCTTATTTAATCAATTTCGCCGTCAGGACAATTACAAGCGCGCGATTCCGGATCGTAGCGGTGCCTACTACCACTGTTTCACCATCGCGCAAATTGAGAGCAGTCTGTATCCGGGCGCGTTCTTTTTCCTGCGTCACAAAGGTAAATTCGGCAATCTGCACCGAGGCGGCGCCCGTCGCATTCTGCAACAGCGAGACATTGTTGATGAAGTACTCGTATGGCATAGACGAATTGGGTGTCCCTGGACTCGTACTCGGAAGCTCGGCTATGCCGGATCCTTGCAAGCCTCGCGGCGTTTCCGTTAGCCGCTGGACGATTGAGGCGGCCAGCTCGTAATTCCTATAGTTGAGCGTCGCGCGCAATTGCGTCAGAACATCTTTCAATCCCGCCGGCACATCTGTCGCTGGGCCAGTGGTGTTAGAGGCTAATAACACGTGCATGTGCAGCTCGATATTGGGGCGCGGCGCCGTGGGCACGTCCAGTCGCTTCAGGGCTTCTTCGATGGTCGCGATGTTCTCGGGGAAATCACGAACGGTAATAGTTCTGAACTCAGAGTTGCCTGACATTGTCGCACCTTTGAAACCGCTTCCGAGATGATACACGGCGTTGATGAGGCTGTTGGGATCGCGGTACTTAACTTCGAATATCCTGCTTTTGAAACTTCTGTCAGTAAGACTCTCAGACTGATTCTGCGCCGGACTCGGCGCTGGTTGCTGCGCCGGCGATGCCGAAACAAAAGCCAGGACCAGTGTCAGCGTTAACAGCATGTATTTCAAATCTTCAAGCATAAACGAACCTCCTATGTGCCTTTCGAGCCGGGCGTTACCGGTTTGGTTTCCTGCTGAACGAACCAGATGATCCTGATCCTGGGATCTTTTGTCTGTATCTCCACTCTTAGAGTTTTAACTAAAGCGGCTGAGTCGCGAGGAGCGGCCAGCATCGGCTCGGGAAGATTGCGGGGCTGAGACGAAACGTTATTGGCTGTAGACCTTGCGTCCCGAGACTTGGCGGCAACCGTGTTCATGCTTGTCGCGTTGCGAGATTTCTTTCCCGGGAGTTGAGAAGCGCCAGCCAGTTGTTGCTTATTGCCGCCTGTATTCACCAAAGGTTTAAGGCCCGCTTGCGTGTCGCTTTGTGGTTCTGAGTTTGAGGGGGCCTTCGTTCCGGGCTCGACTTTGGCCGGCGGGTTGTCGGCCAATTGCTGTCCATCGTTTTGTCTATTCGCGATGAAGTAAAACGCAAACAACGAAAGAGCTATCAGTAACACGCCGGCAATGGCCCATGACGGTCTTGGCGGAAACAAACTCGCGATTGGTTGCCACCATGCCGGCGCGATTGGCTCCGTTTGAATCTCGCGCTGCACGCGTTGCCGAATTCCCGCATAAACAGATTCGCTGAAGACCGGAGACGCAACCTGTTCAGTCCATTGAACGAATTGGTGGTATTCATCAGCTACACGCGTGCAGGCCGCGCATGTTTGCAGGTGTTCGGTTACCAGCGTCACGCGTTTCTCTTCGAGGTCGCGCCCGGCGTACAGCGGCAGTAATTCTTGCACCTGCTTGCAATTCATCGCGTCTTTTCCTCACCGGCTCTCCGCAGTTGTTGCTGGCAATAAATCCGGATCTTTTTTCGCGCGGAGCTAATCTGCGAACGCACGGTTGTCGTGCTCGATTTCATGATTCGCGCGACTTCTTCAGTTGAGAAGCCTTCCATATCTCTCAGCACAATCGACGCGCGCTCTTTAAAGGGGAGAAGGGCTATTGCCTTCACGATCAGCTCGCGTTGTTGAGCCTGAGCCACGATGGTCTCAGCGTCCGCCTGTTCAGCAGCTACTTCGAAGGCCGCCGCTTCCGCGCCTTCGTCAAGCGGGACGAACCGGTTGTTGTGCGTTTGTCGCTGGTTCAGAGAGTCGCGACAAACGTTGACCGTAATTCCATACAACCACGCGAAGAAATCCTGATCCTGACGGAAACGTTTGAGATATCTGTAGACGCGCAGAAAAACTTCCTGCGACGCGTCGCGCGCGTCCGCTTCGTTGCCCAACATCCGCCAGGTCATTGCCATCACTCGCTGCTGGGAATGAATCATGATCCGTTCAAAGGCTGTCGTGTCGCCGGCAGCGGCACGTTCAATCAGAAGAGCAAGCGATGTTTGATCTGGAGTCAGGGCATTTACCGGCAACGGTATATCTAAGGTCAAAGCCATGTCGGAAGCCCGCTCGGCTGCATTCAAGATTCTTCGCCTTCCTAGTTTCATATACCTTGAGCGGGAGAAAAACGTTGAGAAAAATTATTTCCGAACTTGTCTCTCGACGTGTGGGACGTTAAACGTTGTCACTGATTCAACGCGAATTTGATGACTTTGTTCCGCGCCGTACGCGTTGTTATCGTTGATACGGAAGACAAGGGAAAGGCCGCCGGAGTTATTCGGCGGCCTCGTGAATCGTGGCTCCCCACAGTGAAGGAGGTGCTCAGTTCCTTGCAGCAGTTGACATCAGTCAATGCAAACCGCACGACTGCGGGTTACGTTTAAGACTGAACAGATCGGCTCGTGGCCTTCTCTATAGCACGCTTCCGGGTTGCTGCTTTATTGGATTTCAGCGCAGCTCGGGCATCCGCCTTCACATTGCTGTATACAGCCCGTATAAATCTGGCAGCAGATAAAGTCAGGCGAATCGCATTGCTGGAATCTCTCCAGGCATCTCTGGCAGCAAGTCGATTGTGGGCTAGTCGCAGAAGCCAGTAATGATGTCAGACATATTACCAATACAGCTAACGCTAAGAGTCGATAACGCAGTGATCTCCATCCCCTCGACTTTGTCATCTTGGGTGACCCTCCTTTATCTCTTCTATGCTTGGGTCGTGTATATCACTGTGGGTTTGCTTTCACAACTCCTTTTCGTTGGCGGTTTTTGTCGGCACGTTTCGGCTTTCGTAACGTACTGGTAAAGGCGGAGATGTTCTCTAACCCACCTGAAAATCACGCCACAAACAAAACCGTTACCTCACAAAAAAATTGAGGCCACCCTTGCGGATGGCCTCTTCTTCAATTTTCTCCCCACACTGGACAATCTTCGCAACTTTTTGAGGTCAACGACAGAAAGGCTCAGTTTCTTTCAACGGTTCCCTTTTGCTTTTTAATGTTCTGCGTTCTGTAATGAGTCACGTCATGATGTGTGTGACTGTGCATGACGAATACACTCTGACAAAATTCGGTCATCGAACTCTGCGTCCATGCTCCGACAAAACTCTCGAATCTGCGCCAAGCCCTGGTCTCGCAGTCCGGTCAGCAAAAACACGAAACCGCGAACCAACTGATGCTGAACATACATATCGAAGGTAAAGCGTCGATACTTCAATCTGCTCCGCTCAAGAAAGAATCTGCAAAAGTCGTGGACCGAACGAACACGGTCGAAATCCGCGAGGGCCAGCGGGACGAAATGCTCCGCACATCTGCGAATCTGCTCAACCGGAATGTCCGTGTCATAGCCTGTGAGGAAGGCAAACGCCTGCCGCGGCACGACGCCAGTGATGTCGATAGGGTCCATGACCAAATCCATGATCGCGTTCTTGTCGGTGCTCTGGCGACGGAAAGTGCGGCCACGAAGCGATGGAGCGAAGCCTGACGAGAAACCCCACGCGGGAGAATACTGCGCGCCCTTGAGCGCACCGATGACAAACAACTCTCGGATGGGCAGCTTCGTGGAGCGAACCCACTTGCGCTTATCGAGGCGCTGAAAGCCCAACGGCTCAAGACGCGAGCCGAACTCGCTCTCGATGTGTGGTTCGATGTCAGCAATGGTGAGCATGTGAGAACGGCCTAACTATGTATATCTTGATGCGGATAAAATCGGGAAGCGATGTTAACCCTTCAGAGAAGCCGCGTGTATGTGGTAAGGCTATCATGTGAGCTTCCTTTTATGCAGTGGGAGTCAGGAAGAACACGGCACAATCTATTACAGTCCATAGAGAAAGCAAAGCAAAAAGGCGGACCACATCAGGCATTCTTTCGAGCGTCCTGTCCCCGAGTCTTCTCGGTCAATGTCTCCCCACAGTGGACAATCTTCGCAACTTTTTCTTGACCACAACCACAGAAGTGCTCAGTTTCTTTCAACACCTGCGAGAAGCGCCGTAATCTGCCATTCACTCAGAATCGCGGGCATTGGCTCATAAGCGCTTAAGAAGTGCAATGAGTAACGGTGATAGCCCACAGTGGACAGTCTTCGGAACCTTTTGCCTTCACAGGCAGAATGCTCAGCTTCTTGGTATCAGTGTCAACGGGCGGAAGAAGGGCGCAGGGCTAAGATGCGACCTCCACCCGCGCGGGATCGAGTTAGCAGTTTGGGCAGTATGTGATGATGGTCGTTGAGCGGAGGCAGGAGACCGACCCGCCGCTGCTTCTTGGTTCAAGCCAGGAAAGCGAGGACGGCCTTCGCCGCTGTGATTACGGGGGCTGCGATCTCACCAACCGTTTTCGCGGCCTCGATGAGACCATCGGCGCTTAGTTCGTACCACTTGCGGCGCGGCTTTTCAGACAGTGCCTCGTCGGTTAGGGTTTGGAGGTCTTGGGCCGCCTGCTTTTGCTCCGCTTCCGGCAGACGCTGGATCATCTCCTTCACCGCCGCGTTCAGTTTCTCCAAATGCTCCTTTAACTCGGTCGGGGCGTCCGACTTTGCGATCTTGTTGAAGCTGTTGTTGATGGTGTCGGCGGCCACTTGGTTAATGTCGCCTACTGTGCTGTTGCTGATGTTGATGGACTGATTCTTCATTGCGTTACTCCTGTCCTGATGCCTGCTCACCCGGCCCTTTCGAATCGGGGTTTGGCAGCGCGGCCTCGTTGAAACTATCTTCTACTTTCTCGGCGGCGACTTGGTCTATGTTCCCCACAGTGCTGTTGTTAATGGTAATGGTTTGCGTCGTCACTCTTTGGTCAATGTATTTGTAAACTACCCGCTCAGTCTCCTCGTTCGGGGACGTGAAATGCTCAACGTTATGCAGCAAGTTCCGGCGCAGTCCGGCGAGTTGCGTGAGCAGGGTGGCCCGCTCGCCTTCGCTAACCAAATCTTCTGCCTGGTAGGCCGCGTCGAGGATATCCGACTGTGGCAGGCCTTCGTACGACTGCTTCGACAAAATCCTCATTCCGTTGTCGATGTAAGCCTGCAACTGTTCGGTCTGAGGCGTGCCCTTCTTAGTCTCTATCTTTTTGCGCCCGACGAGGCGAAACACTCTCGCCATGCTCTCACGCTCAGCGTGCAGGCGGAATAAACTCAGGCGAAGTCGGCGCAGGAGGTCACGGTTGGCCTTGTCCGCACTGACATAACCGAGCAACCAGACGCCGACCTGCTTACCCTTGTATTCGGCCCACATGTGCGCGAGATTAATCTCGGCTTTCTCCAGTATGTTCGAATTCACCTTGCGAGCGTGCTTTGGGAATCCAAGTACGTCCGTCTCCCACGTGTCGTATTCGATTAGGAGAAGAGTGTCGCCAGGAGCGACCCACCAATCTTCTGGGGGCGGGGCCTTTAAGCTCTGCGACGCCCGCAGGTAATGCTTCGCCAAAAACTGACTGGCCTCTGCGAGGGTGCAAGATTTGTGGGAGGAGTCATGCGGCACGAGAACCTCCTGGCTCAGGACGAAACGCACGAGCGCGATGAAGTCTTTACTCCTCAGGCGGACCACCTTCTGTTGTGCAGTCCGGTATGCGAACCCGATTTCGAATCGAGCTAAGGCGGCGCCATCCGCGAGGAATCGCCTGAACGCGATGTGTTGTAGTGCCGCAGCGGCGCCGCGCCCCATGTCAGCCGGAAGTTTCGCTGACGCATTGACGAAGCGCAGGGCTCGAAGAGCGCGGCAGTACATCTCCTCGCCCGGCCATTCAATAATGCCTCCCCGGAGGCGGCGCTTGACGAGGCCAAACGAGCGCACGAAATCAACGTCGGGCTGGAGCGACTGCCAGTCCGGTAAGGTCAAGCGGCCCGTCTCGGCCTGGAGGAAGGGCCGAACATCAATAAACGGAAATTGAAGGGCAACGAACATGGACAACTTACCTGAGGAAAGGACGCTGCGCGGATTCGAGGAATTTTTACCCCCCCTAGACGAGCATCGGGGGGGTTGCCAATGGCTCTCACTGGGTAGCGTTTAGCCACTACTCAATGAATCGCTCACAAGCTCGTCAGCACTTCACCGTTAGGAACGTGCTATCGAACTCGGCTCCCACGCTTTGGACGCATGGGGTGCTCGCATGGTCTTACACCGCCTCGTCCCCCTACGGTCAAGAGCCATAAAGGGCCGCTTCGGTGCGCGGATGATATCTTAGAGTTCCTCGAACATCAATACAAAGATTTGCTCGGCTACCAAGACCACTCCTTGATGATTATCGATAAAACTCACAATTCAACATCCGGTACTGTCGAACCACGGTGAAGCCATTTTTCAGAGAAGCGCACTAACTGTTTGCGAGGGCTAAAAGTCTTCAAGAACTATCAATAAGTTATTAGACATCTAACTATTCCAACCGCCCAAACCGTGATATAGAGGCAATGACTATGGAGAGTAATGAAGCAAACTTCGAGACAAATCATCTGCTGAGAGGCCTCTATTTTCGGCTCCGAAGCGCCGAGGATAACAGGACGGTTGCAAGAGATCTGGAGTCCGATCTGTCTAGGTTCATTCTTGAAGCCGAGGAGTTGATGCTGGCTTCCAAGAATGACACAGCGAGGAAAGCGATCTATAGCAGGAGGCGGGCCCGACTAAAGCGAATAGCGGATGGACTTGCTTGGAGCGTTCTCGACTTCGACGAAATCCGGCTGTTGTCATACGCGGGTAATCCGACTCCCGGTCTAATGGCAGGAAAGGGCGGGTACTATGCTGAGCGCTTTGTCGTCGATACCCTGTACGAGTCTCCAGAAGTGGTGTTCGCCATCCAAAACGATATTACCAATATTCTGCGGGTCGGTGACGTTACAGTACTGTTGCCCAATCAGACGATCAGGGTAGTTGAAGTGAAGTCGGGCTCACAGAAGGTCGGCTTGGCGAGAGCTCAACGGCAGAAGGAGCGGGCCAGTAATATCCATGACTATTTGCGGTCTGGCGATAGCACCATTCTCGCAGAGGGTGACATAGGACGACTCCTGCACCGCGAGGCTCTGTGGCAATCGGCATACTATTGGGGGCGAGTAGAACGTGTATGCAACGAAGCTCGGAAGCTTGGGGTCATCTGGAAACGGCTCGACGCGAGTTCATTGGTGGTTGCCTACCGTCCGCATTTGCTGGCCAACCTGCAGGACATCATCGGGGTTGCTGTTGCTTCTATGGGGTGGGTGAACGCAAAGCTTCGCGTGGGCGTATTGAGTAGACACTTTGAAGAGAAGGAGAAAACGAGTGCAGCAGTCCGTTACATAATGCCTGTTACTGCTTTCCGCATCGATCCGGAAGTTGTCGCGAGTCTCTTGGTTGGTGATCTGGACGTAATTGTTATTGTAAACGAAACGGCTGTCGTTGAGGCGCTTAGAGAAGCCGGGATGGTTGTCACAGATGAAGACGGCTGTGTGACGATCGAAACGGAAACAGCGAGTGTTCAGATCTCGGAAAGAAGTTGGAACTGGGTCGTCTATGGCCTACGAACGGTATCAACGTTAATCCAATCTGTTCAATGCGTTCTGTCAGATCCGGCGCTCACTGAGTCGTGCGGCTTGACAGAAGACCCAGCGACCGACCGCTAACAGTCTTGAATCCAGCGCCAAGCGGCGCTCTAATCTCCAGAATTGTCTCCGCAGTTAGGACTCGAACCTACAACCCTTAGGTTAACAGAAGTAAAAGCTGAAGAAATTTCGCCAAGTGATATTAACAGTTATCAGAATCAAGATTGCCGGCAAAGCACCGAAGATCATTAATGGTGAGGCTTCGTACCTCGACAACTGCTAAAGCGTGCGAAGCTGTGGTATCGATTAAAGAAGATTACACCAGTCAAGAATATAAAGCCGCCAGTACGGCGTGCGTTGACGGACGAAGGACAGAAACGGCTATCTTCGTTGGCTAAAGGCGCCCAAGTGTAGTAAAGATAATTCCCAGTGTCTTTCATCACCTTATAGTCGCCGTACATGCTTACGATGGAGCACAAATGGAACAAGAGTTAACCTTCCGCATCATCCTGCAAAGCCCACCACCAGGCGTTGATTTTGGTTTACAGAAAGGTCGTGGTCGTGATTACGAGGTAGTGCAGAAGCAGAGATCCGGAACTGGAGATTTGCGCTTCGAATTCGATGTACGCGTTAAGGAAGGGAAGGATGGACAGCCAACGCTGCTCGGGCCGTTCGTGCAGGGACCGCCTGACGAACGATTTGCTTACCTGGATATCGGCACATACGCCGGGCAGACTGACACGCCCTGGAGCCGGCGCTTGAAGATTCCATTTCGCGGCCTTACCTGGGAAGTTGTAAAGCAAGCAACACGCGGCAAGCACGTTCTCGAGACGCGCGTTCCGGGCACAGGCAAAGATGGTGGTCCAAGCTGCGCGACAGTGAAACCTTTTGCCGGTTGGACGATGAAGACTTAGCGCGCGAGGTTTTTGTAAACCACTCCGCCTTTCATTACAAACACGACGCGGCGCACAGCAGTGATATCCTTTAACGGATCGCCGTCGAGCGCGATGATGTCTGCTTCGTAACCTGGCGCTATCGAACCGAGCTGACTGCCCATGCCAATCGCTTCCGCTCCGAGTGAGTTGGCGGAAACCATAGCCGCCATCGGATCAACTCCCGCATCCCTCACACGATCAATAAACTCCTCAGCGTTTCGCCCGTGCGATCCGGCAAGCGCGTCGGAGCCAAAAACGATCTTCAGCCCCGGGATCTTCAACGCGCGCTTGAAGAAGTCGTGATACGTCGGGATTACCTCTTTAATCACCGGAAACACATCTTCCGAAAAGCCCGGCGTGCCGGTGAACTTCTCCTTGTTGAGAAGATAATTCTCCATTACTAAACCCGCTTGCGGATCGAGCCAAACTCCCTTCTGTACCATCAACTTCAGATCATCGTCACTCGCGAGTGTGCCGTGTTCGACCTGAGTGCAACCGGCGAGCGCCACGGTACGAACCGCATCTTTGTAAGCATGCACGAGCGTGCGCAGTCCCTGCTTCTTCGCTTCATCACATGCCGCATTCAGTTGCTCCTGCGACAGCGATGTTTCTGGTCGTCGAACACTGATCGCAGCGAAGATTTTAATTAGATCCGCGCCTGCTTCCTTTTGCTTTCGGACAACGGCACGAATGTCATCGGGAGTGCCGGTTTGTTCACCACGGCCTACCAAAGGTTCAGCAGAAGACAGAATACGCGGGCCGGGAAGCATGCCCTTAGCGATCGCATCGCGTAGCGGTAAGTCAGCCAGCGATCCGACGCTTTGCACGGTTGTGAAACCAGCCATCAATGTGGCCCATGCATTGGATGCGGCGGCGTAAGATGCGTACGGCGCGGTTCCGCCGCTAACGCCTGCATTTTTACCATCAGGACCAAAGCTCCAGGTGATGTGGACGTGTGCGTCGATCCATCCGGGCAGGACTGTCAGTCCACTAAGATCGTAGTCCACTGGAGAGGCGTTTGGATCGAGACGTATGATCTTCGATCCTTCAACGACGATGCGAGTATCGCGGAGCACACCGCCTTTGCCGTCCAAAACAGTGCTTGCGGCGATGACGATCCGTTTGTTCTGCGCCGGCGTCACAACGCAGCAAATAACCAACAAGACCAGTGAGCACAAAATCGATCGCATGTCAGCGTGATCTGTGTTAATCCGTGTAATCCGTGGCTATGTTACGTCGCGCGCTCAAATGCTCCCTCGAAATAGACTGGCTCCAAACCGGTCGCCCAGTATTCAACGGCTGTCCGGTTAGGTTGCGACGTCTCCTGTTCGGTTCGCAAAGTAGGTTTACTGAGGTCAGTAGGATGAAATTCGAGCCAACCGATCCACGTGCCATCCAAGCGCTCTGCCCCATAACTGCGCACAATGTAAGTTGTATCATCCGGACCAACTACAGCGGTCGCATATTCCTGTAATAGTTCTGCCATCGGCATCACCTCCCAAATGATCGAAGAGCAAATCTTAAACCAGTTGAGCGACCGGCTCACCACTCACCAGTGCAGCAAACCGTTCGAGGGGAAGATTTCCGCCAGACACTATACCGACGACTTTCTTGCCACGCAGATCATTTCGCAGCTTGATCGCTGCCGCCAGTGAAGCAGCGCCCGCGCCTTCCGCGACCTGCTTTGCATAACGTGCAAGCAACTTGATCGCATCATTGATTTCGTTGTCCGTGACTAAAACAAAATCGCTGAGCAGTTCCCAGAGGATTGTGTTTGTGAGTTCGAAAGGCACGCGCGCGGCCAAGCCTTCGTGTTCCGTTGTCATCGTCGGATGGGGGTCCAGGTTGCGATTACGCCACGCGTGCCACATCGCCGGCGCAGCTTCAGACTGCACTGCAATGACCCTCGCATTCGGATTGAGTTCATTCACGACAATGCAATTACTTGAAGCGCAACTGCCACCGCCGGCGGGTGCGATAATCACGTCGACGTCCGGCAAATCTTCGAAGATCTCAAGACCCATCGTGCCGACGCCGGCGATCAACTTCGGCTCATCCGCTGAGTGAACGTAACGAAAACCTTCTGCCTTTGCGACACGCTCGCATTCCACGCGCGCTTCATCGAAATCGCGGCCGTAATGTCGCACTTCGGCGCCGAGATCGCGTATTGCCTGCATCTTTGCTTCGTTGACGTTTTCACGTGGAGCATAAATGATGACGCGGCTGCTGAAGAGCCGCCCGGCGTACGCGATCGATTGTCCGTGATTACCCGTTGAGGCGGAAACAAGACCCTGCTTTCTTTCGTCATCGCTCGCGGTGCCCACCAGGTTGACGCCGCCGCGGACTTTGAAAGCACCGGTAGGTTGCAGGTTTTCTAACTTTGCGTAGTAGTCGCAATCGAGCCACTCTGAAAGTTTTTTGACATGGACCAACGGCGTCTTTGGAAGATACGGTGAGATAAACTCGCGCGCCGCAACGACGTCTTCGAAAGTTGGCTTAAGCATTTAGTCCTGTCTCTTTCCGGTTGAAACCAATCGCCAGCGCTTCCTCTGCCCACATCCTGACTCGTAGTTTTCCATCGTGAGCTTCGGCATATTGCCGGGAATTACGTCCGAAATGTAAAGCACTGACGCGGTCGAGGTGCTGTCCGGTCTTCCCGAAGCGCAGTTGTCTTCAACCACAGTTCCGAAGTCGTGCAGCACTCGGAAGCGACCGCTCTCAAAACTTACCAGCGCGGCCATCTCGATCACTGTACCTTGATTCATATCGCCGCTCGTCATCAATAACTCATCAACACCGTCGCTGTTAAGATCGGTTTTGCGCACGATGTCCCTCTTAAAATCTACATCGAGATCGGCGATCAATCGCGGGCCCTGGAAGATGGCGACTCGTTTGGTACCGAAATTGTCAGCGTGTGACGCATGACATTCAGCAACGAAGATCACGTAAGCCGTTTGCGACTCTCCAGCTCCAGTAAAACTGCCCGTTACCGAGTCGATGATGCTGGGAACTATCTGTCCGGCTTTGCGAGCCGCTGCGAGTGGATCGGGACCGTTGGTCATGTCGAAATCAGAACTGCACTTACTTTCATCAGTGAGGTACCGGCGAAAGACCTTCGACAACACTGTCCTCTGAGTAGCCAGAGGGATGTTGCGTGGCGCTACTACCGTATCCTTTCTGAAGTCCTTCAGGACCTGCCGGTCCTTTTGCAACGCAGGCTTTTGCGCGCCCGCCAGCACCGAAGCTACGAGTAAAAGGAAAATAATTCTCATTTTCGTCGGGTCCTTTCGAGTCCACAGATTACACCGATTACACGGATTTACCCACAGCCGTACGAGGCGCTATTATCTCGCGCATGATTACCCTACTACTGTTTGTTTTGTTAACGCTAAGCGCCGCTACCGATGAGTGGTCGCAATTTCGTGGTCCAAATGGAACGGGTGTTTCTGCTACCAAAGGTTTGCCAACCGAGTTTGGTCCGCAGAAGAACGTTATTTGGAAAGCAGCTCTTCCTCCGGGTCACTCTTCGCCGGTGCTGACGCGCGATCGCATCTTCGTCACCGCGCATGATAAAGAGAAGCTGTTCGTGATCTGTCTCGATCGCCAGACCGGAAAGATTCTCTGGCAACGCGAAGTACCTCGTTCGCACCCCGATCGCCTGCAAAATGTGAATAACCCTGCATCGCCCAGTCCTGTTACCGATGGCTCGAATGTTTACGTTTTCTTTCAGGGCTTCGGATTGATCTCCTACGATGCTGCCGGCAAGGAGCGCTGGAAGCACCCGCTTGGACCATTCAACATATTCTTCGGCTTCGGTGCATCGCCGATCCTCGTCGACGACAAAGTAATCCTGCCGGTGGACCAGGACAATCCTACTTCCTACATGATCGCGGTTGATAAAAACACTGGACGTTTACGATGGAAGGTTGATCGGCCGGTCGTGATCTCCGGTTATTCCACACCGATCGTTTATCAACCGCCAAAGGGTCCGAAGCAGATCATTGTTCCCGAGTCGTTCCAACTGTCGGCATATTCGAGTGAAAACGGCAAAAGAGTCTGGTGGGTTCGCGGACTTGCGTGTGAGATGAAATCGATTGCAAGTCACGACTCTGAATATCTCTACATCAACGGCTGGGGATTTCCGCAGAATCAACCCGGACAGCAGGTGAAGACGACCTCTTTTGAAGAGGGACTGACAACGTACGACAAGAACAAAGACAATTTGATCGCGAAGACGGAGGTTTCCCGCGACGGCGGCGGACCGATGGACAAAATGTTGAGCGCGGCGTTCGAAGCTTTCGATCTCGATCGCGACGAGAAGTTGAATACAAGAGATTGGGAAGTGTTTCGCGCGATGATGGCGTCAGAGAATGGGCTGCTGGCGATCAAGATGGGCGGTGAGGGCGACCAAACCGCGAATGCGATCCGTTGGCGTTATCAAAAGCCTGTGCCGCAGGTCCCGTCGACGCTGCTTTACCAGGGCGTGCTCTACATGATTAACGACAGCGGGATCTTGCTCTCGTTTGATCCCTCAACCGGCAAGGTACTCAAGCAAGGCAGGCTTCATGGCGCGATCGATAAATACTTCTCCTCACCAGTTGCGGCTGATGACAAAGTGTTTGTAATTGGCCAGGGCGGTCAGGTTTCCGTTGTGAAAGCCGCGGGTGAATGGGAAGTGCTGGCAGTAAATGAACTGGATGACGAGTGCTTTGCGACGCCGGCGATTGCAGACGGCCGGATCTACATTCGAACTCGCAGCGCGTTATATGCTTTCGGTAAGTAGCTACACGTCGAGTTTCGCGCAAAGCGCAAAGATGGCAAAGATATCTAACCTCTTCTTTGCGTCTTTGCGCCTTTGCGCGAAACCTACCCTTATTGGTTTTTGAGCTTGGCAGCTTGTGCGCGGATGCGGTCTTCCTGTTCCCTCAGTTCCGGAGTGAACTCCTCACCGAAGTCCTCCGCTTCGAAGACCTGACGAATCTCCACCTCTGTGTCGCCCGGAGAGCTTTCTGCATCGAAGGGAATGCGCTTCACCCACTCGACCGCCTCTTCCATCGAGTTCACTTTCCAGATCCAGTACCCGGCAATTAGTTCTCTCGTTTCCGCGAATGGACCATCGGTAACAATTCTGTTACCGCCTGAAAACTTAATTCGCTTGCCTTTCGACGTAGGATGAAGTCCCTCGCCGTCGAGCATTACGCCAGCCTTCACTAACTCTTCGTTAAACTTACCCATTTCAGCAAGTAGTTTTTGGCTCGGCATAATCCCAGCCTCTGAATCCTCGTTAGCCTTGATAATGACCATAACTCGCATCGTTCATATCTCCTTAAATTTTTCCAGATTGAGCTTTATTTTTGCTCTTCTACTTACTAGTCGAACGAGAACAGCCAAATTCGACACGTCGATGCTAACATTGCAGAAAATGATCGTTCATCTTCTCGACGGCACATACGAACTCTTTCGTCACTTTTACGGCGTTCGACGATTCAAGAAGACCGATCCGCCCTTTGGAGCGGTCGCCGGAGTGTTGAGCACTGTGGTGCAGATGATCGCTGAGGGCGCTACACACATCGGCGTGGCGACCGATCACATCATCGAGTCGTTTCGCAACGAGCTTTGGCCCGGCTACAAAACGGGCGCCGGCGTGGAGCCGGTATTGAAGGCGCAGTTTACGCCGCTGGAAGAAGCGCTTGTCGCGATGGGCGTGACGGTGTGGCCCATGGTTGAACTGGAGGCCGACGATGCCCTCGCGTCAGCTGCGCACCTGGCGAACCTGGATGATCGCGTTGAGAAGGTTTGTATCTGGACGCCGGACAAGGATCTCGCTCAATGCGTTGTCGATGATCGTGTGGTACAAGTGGATCGCCGCAGTGGTGTCATTCGCAATGCCGAAGGTGTGCGTACAAAATTTGGTGTCGCGCCACAGTTCATTCCCGACTATCTCGCGTTAGTGGGTGATTCGGCCGATGGTTTTCCCGGAATTTCAGGTTGTGGACCAAAGACTGCGGCGCAACTCATCAACCGTTATGGACCACTCGAGGATTTTAGTCCCGAAGCATTGAACGAGGAAAACCGCGCGCTGGCATTGCTTTTCAAAGACCTTGCGACGTTACGCAGCGATGCGCCGCTTTTCGACGATGTTGAGGAGTTGCGCTGGCAAGGAGCGATGGCTGAATTCGCGGCAGTCGCGGAAAAGATCGACAGCCCACGGCTGCTGACGAGAGTACGGCAACTCGAGAAACGTTTAATCAATCTATGACGAATGCTGCCGCGACAGCCCCAGCTCCTGCAACCGACGCACCTCCGGTTGCTACAAAGCCGCGCTACGACAGATCGATCATCGAGGGACCGTTGCGTCCCGCAGTCTGGAAGATCGCGTGGCCGACGATGCTCACAAACGTTATTGGCGGATTGCAGGGCATTGTGGACCACGCACTCGTCGGCAATCTCGTCGGATTCAAAGCAAACGCCGCGATCGGCGTGAGCTGGCAAATCTTCATCGTCGTGATCGTTTTTATCTCATCTTTGTTCACGGGAATGAGCGTGCTGGTCGCGCGTTTCGCCGGCGCTGGCGACGAAGAAAAAGTTAATCGCACGGTTTATCAAGCATTTCTCACCGCGATCTTTATCTCACTCGGAATCATGGCGCCGATCGGTTATTTCGTTTCACCTGCGTTACTCAACCTCGTGAACGCAGCTCCAGACGTCAAGGCCGAAGCTTTACCGTTTTTGCGCATCATGTTTGTCTTCAGTGGCGGCATGATGATCTTCTTCATGCTGAGCACCGCGTTGCGCTCTGCCGGAGATGCGCGCACACCGATGATGCTGGGCATCACGATGACGGTGCTCAACCTCGTGCTGAACATTATTCTTATTCGTGGACTCGGTCCGATTCCAGCATTCGGTACCAAAGGTTCGGCAATGGGAACGTGTATCGCGTCCGGACTGATAGCGGTTTATTCGTTGTCGAAACTTTGGAGTGGCGCGTGGGTGATATCGATCCCGCGAGGCGGCGGCTATGGTCCGAACTGGTCCATCATCAGATCGATCTTCAAGTTTGGCCTGCCGACCGGCATCCAGGGAATTGCGATGAACATCGGTGGTGTGTTCATGCTCGCGTTCATCGGTTCTCTCGCTCAAAGCGCGGCGGCACAGGCGGCCTTCGCGGTCGCGTACACGGAACTCTTTTCGCTGATCACCTGGACGGCAGTTGGATTGATGGGCGCGGCGGCAGCCGTGGCTGGTCAAAACCTTGGGGCACGCAAACCTGATCGCGCAGATGCCGCGGTGCACGTGGCGGCGCGGTTCGGGTTCGCGGGTGCAGCGTTTGTCGGAATCTTCTTTCTCTTCTTTCCGCGACAACTGCTCGCCATCTTCGGCATGAACGAGCCTGCTGTGGTGGAGATTGGAGTTCAGCTACTTCGTGTGTTGAGTGTTTCCGGTCTACTGATCGCAGTGGCTTTAACTTATACCGGCGGATTGCAAGGGACGGGAGATACAAGGAGCCCGCTGTACATTTCGATCATCTCGCAGATCGTCGTGCCGCTGGGTACGTGTTTTGTGATCCAGCAGACCGGGACTCTCGATCCGATTGATATCTGGCTCGCGATTCTCGCCGGTCACGCGACGCGTTGTGTGCTGAGTGTGATTCGATTCAGGCAAGGGAAGTGGCGGAGCATTGCGGTCGAATAGATCTTTCCCGCAAAGACGCAAAGGCGGCAAAGGAAGACGCAAAGAAGAAAATGAATGATTCCCTTTGCGTCTTTCTTTGCCGCCTTTGCGTCTTTGCGCGAAACTATTTCTTGCCGCCGAGGCTCTTCTTGAGAATTTGGACCAGGTCAACCACCTTATGATCAGTGTCCATTTCCTCTTCAACCTTCACCACGTTTTCACGCTTCGTCTGTTTCTTTTTCACTAACTTCAAAAGTGAATCGCTCTGCTTGTCCGTCAGCTTAGCTGGTGAAAACTGTTTCCTCGACTTCCTGGCGATCAGCTTCTCAAACTTCTGAACAGTCGCTTTCGCAGGAGCAGTCTTTTTCGGTAAGCCGATGTCTGAAGGTGAGCGCAGTTCGTCCGCAAAACGCATCGTCTCCGCTCGCAGAATTCCCTTGTCCGAGAAGATGGCAACCAGATACTCCTTACCGCGCATGACGAAAGTTGCGATACCGGCGAGCCCGCTCTTGTCCATCGTTTCCGCCAGCAGCTTGTAAGCTTTTTGCGAACCCGCGGCAGGCGTCAGGAAATAGCCACGCTCGAAATAGATTGGCGGAATAGACTCCGCGGGAACGAACTGCTTGAGATCGATATCACGAGTCTTCTCGGGCGCCAGCCGCTCCAACTCCTCGTCAGTCACGATCACGAATTTATCTTTCGAGACTTCGTATCCGCGCACCACCTCGTCAGCATCCAGGTCCTTGCCCGTCTTCTCAGCGTAATACTTGCGCGCCAGCGGCTTACCATCTGGTCCAAGCATTCGCAGTGACGTACGATTGGACCGCGCCGCCGGAAACAGACTCACCGGCACACTAACAAGTCCGAACGTCAACGTGCCTGACCAGAATGGTCTCGCGCCCGCGTCCTGCTCTTCGGGTTCTGCTCTTCTGCGTGTCGTTCTAGGCAGCGCGTTTCTCCTTCTTCCTCAGTGCCTCGATACTCTTCGCCAGTACGTTGTCGAGCGCTGCGGTCTGTCGTTTCGCTTTAACTGCTCGCAACTTCGGCGCACGACCCTTCGCTTTCTTTTCGATGAACTCGGTCACACGCTCGCGATACTCATCCTTGTATTCCTTCGGATCAAACTCGCCCTCCAACATCGAAACGAGCTGCGTCGCCATTGCCAACTCTTTTTGAGTGGGGGCGGCGCCTGAAGGTTTCGTGAGATCGTCGGACAGGATCACTTCCTTCGCGTCGCGGAGCGTAAACAGATAAAGATAGTCGTCCACTGCTCGCAGTGCGCCGGCGTAGTACTTGTTGCGCATGACCCAATGCGCGATTCCTTCGCTCTCTTTGTTTTGCAAAGCTTCAACGAGGGCGAAATATTCTTTTTCATCGCCGTCCGGACCAGCGTAGTAGGGCCGCTCATACCATTGCTGGCTAATTTTCGCTTGCGGAACAAACTCGACGATCTCGATGTCGCGTGAAGGCGGCGGTTGCACTTTTTCCAGATCTTCCTGCGTGAGAATCACATATTTTCCCGGCTCAATCTCGTAACCTTTTTGAATCTCTTCCTTGGGAACTTCTTCGCCGGAGTCAGGATCGATCATGTGCTGCTTTACACGTTTCTTCGCCCGATCGTCGAGCACGTGAAAGCGCACGGTGCGATCCTCCACCGCCGAATACAGTTTGACAGGCACCTTGGTTGTGCCGAGTTTTAAGTTCCCTTTCCAGATAGCCCGCGCTGCCATAAGTCCTCTATTACTGATCGCAACAACCCGAGCAACGCACCTCGTGAGTCTCCGATTCCTGTATGCATAATGAACAGATGTTGCTGTCACAATCGAGACAGTAAAAGCCTGTTTGATATGCGTACGACTGGTTACACGTAGAGCAGACTTCGGTGCCGCCTTCGTACCACCACCACTGCGTTGCTGCGGTGGGCGCGGCTCGCGTTCCGCGATTCAAAGAGTTCGCTCGTTTAGTCGACTTCGATTCCACGGTGTAAGGCGATTCCTCTGGCTTTCATAACCACATCGTCGTCAATCGTCTCGGCGCCGCTAATCATTGCCTCAACCTGCTGGATGGTCCTGCCGAGCGCGACCGCCAGTTTTTCGTTGTCGGCGTCAAAGCCTTGATCGCGTAACGTTATCAGTATGTTCTTGGCCTCTTCCTGATCGGTTCCTTTATCGTCAACTTCCTGATCGAGCATCGCACAGACTCCTATCCTCTGTTCTGTTCCAAGCCACAAACGTCTTAACAACGAGGACTAGCGCAAGTGAGATGCCACAGAAAAGGTTTTCCCGCAAAGGCGCAAAGGACGCAAAGAATTTGCAATTTCCTTTGCCTCCTTGCGCCTTTGCGCGAAATGATTTCATTTCCATTCGCCCTGCAAGGTAAACGCGGCCCAGTAGTGAGGGGCGTGCCAGCGTTTGTCGTTCTGCATCGAGACTTGCGCGGCTCTGAGTGCAGCGGCGGGACGAAGCTTCTGGCCCAGCAATCCCTGGTAAAAACGTTTCATAAATTCGGCAGAGGCGCGATCGTCGATTTGCCAAAGACTCGCGACCACGCGAGGCGCGCCCGCGTACATGAATCCGCGCGTTAGTCCAACCAGACCTTCTCCTCTGATCTCTTTACCGAGTGCGGTCTGGCATGCGCTCAACACCACGAGCTCTGCTGATAGTTTCAAGTTGTAGACATCGTAGAGCCGTAGAAACCCGTTTTGTTGACGACCTTTTTCATCCACCAGCGACAGAACAATCCCCGAGAGTTCAGGATGCTTGTTGTTGATGAGGCCATGTGTAGCAAAGTGAACGATGCGATATTGGCCCAACTCCCCACTGGTTGCGAGCGTGCGGCTGGCTTTGAAGTCCACCGCTTCGAGTTTCAGCTCACCATTCGCAAGGCGTGCGATCTCGTCGGCCTCCTGGCGACTGAAGCGCAATCTTCGCAAATCTCCCAAGCCCGATTCAGAAGCTGATCTTGCTACGTCCGTTTTTTCATCAGGCGCGGCATGAGCGAGTCGCGCGACAGCAACACGAGGATCGTTGGTTGAAAAAACGGGATCGGCGAATACCGCTAGAGTCTTTGTGGCTGGTTTGCGGTTAGCCGTTTCCTGTCGCAATAAAGCGACGACTGATGCCGATGGCGCTGTAACGATCTCGTGATCGACACTCAAGAGATGCGAGCCTGTTGGATCGGGCAAACCTGCAAACGGAACAAACTGCAACACACCATCGCTTACGATCAGCAACCGCTTATTCTTTAGTTCACCAGCGACTGGTCCTAACAACATCTGGCTCAGACTTGCGGCTGCCTTTGGATACTTCGCATCGGCGAGTTCCAACCGGTGGCGCCGCTGCTCAAGCGTTTCGTTCACAACGTTCTGATTACGCGCAGTCAGGAATTCGTAAACCCGGCGTGCTAAAGGTTCGATGATCGCGCGTTTCGGTAGTTCATACGTTTTAAATGACTCAGGGGTGACGGCCCAAAGGAAACTCTTCTCGTCGCCGAGCGAGTACTCGAGCAGCAATGTATCGCTGTCGAGAACTTGTTGTTGAGTCTCTTCAATTTTGAGCGGAACTGGTTTAACGAGCGCTGCATTTTGCGGACTCGTATGGCGAATCTGCGCTTCGACCTGTTCGTATTCAGTGGTAAGTGCGGCGATCTCTTTGCGCGCTGCGGCGGCCTGCTCTTCAGTATGGTTTCCGCCGAGCAAACGCATTTGATTTTCGGCTTTCTCCGCAATCAACTGGCGCAAACTGTTCTGACGCTCAAGTAATGCAGGATCAACACCCTGGCGGATTTCGGCGCCGGCCTCTCTTAGTAATTCCAGTAACGAGCGCGCGCGTCCTGCTTCACTCGCGTTAAAAGCCGCACGATCTAATTGTTGCGCAGGGTATTGTTTGTGCAAACGCATCAAGAGGTCGATGTAGAACTCTCGATATTGTTGCACTGAAGCGAAGAACGAAGCGCGCAGTTGTTGGCTTGCGACCTGGGTTCGCAAACCCTCAACGAGATCTAACGCCTGCTCGATGCGTTTGCGTGCCTCGTTAAGATTGCCGCGATCGCGTTCCACTCGGGCGAGATTAAACAACGTGATCGCGACGCCTCTTCGATCGTTGATACTTGTCCGGAGCTTCAGCGTTTGATTTAAATAATCCACCGCCTTTTCAAGTTGGCCCAGGTGGTGGTAGAGCAGCCCGAGGCGAATCAACACAGTGGCCGTGTAAAAGTGATTAGTGCCCTGTCGCATGAGCTCGAGCGACTGGTTATAGAAGTCGAGCGCTTTGGCTTTGTTCCCGAGATGTTCATAACACTCACCGATGTTTCTGAGGGTAATGGCCTGGCCGGCGATGTCTTTAATGGCGCGTCGCATTTCCAGTACTCGTAAGTGTATGTCGAGCGCACGCTGATACTGTCCGAGTTTCGCGTACGTCGATCCGATATTGCTAATCAGCACGGGATCGACATCGCCTGCGGTGCGATAAATTTCTTCAGCTCGATCGTACATGGCGAGACGCTGTTGAGTGTCGCCCAACTCGCCGAATACCCAACCGATGTTGGTGAGCACGTCTGCTTCGCCCTTCGGAAGCTTCAATTCTTTATACAGAGCAGCAGCCTTACGGTGCGAATCGATCGCTTGTTGATATAGCCCAATGTCGCCATAGATCATTCCCACTTCATGTAGCGAGAACGCTTCCATCAGCTTGTCGTTAAGGTCGCGCCACATCGTGAGTGCGGTCTCATATTTCTCGATCGCTCGTTGATACGATTCCTGCGTTCTCTGATTACGCAGGGCCTTCGCTTCCGCGAAGAGATTTTGACCCGCGATGCGATTGCGATCCGGCTCGGCGGCCACGCGCAGTTCTTTCAGCTTAACTTCGTAACGACCGGGCATCGATGACTGCGACCGCACTTCGATTCGATGGGAACCCGCAGTGTCAGCAACCAGAAACACCGGCTCGAGATCGTAGCTACCGTTTGGACTGTCAACCTGTACGATCTTCGCGTTGTCAGATCCATAGACGACGACCACCACGTCCGCACCACGCTGGTCCACCACGACGTGTGCGTATTGCCCTGCGTTGAGATTAAGTATGTACGAGTGAGTTTCGTCCGCCGCGATGGAACGTTCAATTGACTTGCCTGGCTCGAGCGAGACGGTCGCGGCTTCGCCTTGAGTTAAAGGTTGGCCATCAGCCGTCGTCACACTAAGTACGAGAAGGACAATGGTCGGAAGGTTTGAGATAAAGAGTGGCCGGGACATACACCCTCCATGTTTGAGGTGACTTCAGCCTTTTGGGCTGGCTTGCAGGCAAGCAGACTTGTACCGGCTTCGCCCGAAAGTTTTCCCGTTGCTCCGGAGAGCAAAATTTTTGCACTTTAAGCTACTGCATGTAACGCGTATTTTTATTCTCAAAAGGTCACTCTTAGTGTAAGATTCACGCCTCCTAAAAAACTCCCGCGCAAAAGTACGACTCCCGGACCCAGATCAATTGAGCATAAGAGTGCGGTTCCCCCCGGACTTTGTCTCGATGCAGTTATGCATCCGAGCCATTGCCGTCCGCTATCGTCAGCACTATGGGCCAAGCTGTCGAAGATACGATTCGGGCAGGAGTTGCGCGCAGCCCACGTGTGTTCGGCGACACCTGTGAACAGCTCGCACCGGAAGATCGCCAAATGACTGCAGGGTTAGCTCACGACGTCAGAAATTCTCTGGCGAGTATTAAGTCGGTCGCTGATGCGTTCCTGGAGCGTCGTCAACTCGACGAACAGGAACGTGAATGGATGTTAGCCGTCCGCCATGAGGTGCTGAAGATCGACGCGCGTATGCGCGACATACTTGATGTCTCAAAGCCATCGCCAGGTAACCTCAGGGAATGTTCGCTAAACGATCTGATTAGTCACGCCGTTCTGCTCGCCACGCATCAGTTGAACGATCGTCGCGGTCATCGGATTTCAATTCAGTTCATCGACGAAACCACCGAACCTCTTGTCATGTCTTTAGATCCGCCCCGCATTGAAGATGCAGTTTTAAATCTGGTTCTGAATGCTATTGATTCGATCGAAAAAGACGGTCGAGTTACGGTGGGCCTGCGCAAGCGTGGAATCAATGGCGATGGTGAAGCAATGATTGAAGTAACTGACACCGGATGCGGCATCCCTCTCGACAATCGCCGCAAAGTATTTGAGCCTTTATTTACAACCAAACGTGAAGGAGCTGGCCTGGGTCTTGCGGCTGTGCGACAGACCGTCGCCGCCCACCATGGTCGCGTCACATTCAAAAGCAGGATTGGCCGTGGCTCGAAGTTTGTTCTTGCCTTGCCCTTACAATCTCAACGCCCCGCTGAGAATCAAAAATGAGGGCCATCGAGGCGGACCTTTCAAAATCAACGGTGCTGGTGGTCGATGACGATGCGACCTTTCGTGCGACGCTTGCGGAGGCAGTGCATGCCTGGGGTTATCGTACACTCGAAGCGGCGACTCTTGCTGAAACACTGACTATCGTCGATCGCCAACGACCAAGCGCGGTGCTATTGGACGTTAAGCTCCCTGATGGGTCCGGCATCTCTCTATTGCCTCAACTGAAAAAGAGATCGCCGGAGCTGGTGATCGTCATCATCACCGGATATGGCAGGCATAACGATGCGTTCGAGGCTGGCCTGCGGCACGCGTACGGGTATGTAACGAAGCCAGTGGATCAGGCCGAGCTCCGTTCAATGCTGGATACGGCGTTGAAGGACAGGGCTGTTCGTGAACGAAAACTTGGTTCGAGCAATTCCAAGCGCGGCCGGCCGCAGCGTCAAACAACAGCGCCGCTTGGTAAGTTGATAGTGAGTGCGATGAAGCTGCTCGAGCTTAGTTACAAAGACATCGTTTCGGAAAGTGACCGGCTGGCCAGGGTGAATAACAATGATGACATGCGCATCGGAAAATCGACGCTTGGGAATATCATTAGTGGAAGCATTCGCCAGCCGGGAACAGCAAAACTCGACAGCCTGCGAATCATTTTGAACCTTTCTGAATCCGACGTAGATGCGGCCATCGGCTTACAGCCTGAGCGTCGTTTTGCTGAGCAACTCGAAACGAATCGTGCGCGTACTCACGAGGTGCCATTCGATGCTGTGACCAGACACCGAAGAGTAAGGATACCGTTCATGCGTGACGATGCGAATCTCGATCAGACGCAGTTTCTGGAAGGATCAGTCAAGCGATGGGCCCAGATAGAAGTTGAATACGTTGGTTCAATCTATCCGCCTCACCTCTGTTATGTTGTTGTGGGCGACGCCGACACGAACGCCTCGCCGTTGGCTCCGCCGGGTAGCCGCTTGCTTGTGAACAAGCTCTTGAACAAGGTGCACCCTGCCGTTAACGTGAGCTTTCATGAGCGCGAGCTGTTTTATGTGTTGACGCCGAATGGTCTCACGTGTGTCTATGCGGAGATGCTTCCGGGTGACAAGATTCTGCTCATACCGCATCCTGCATCGGGGAACGTTCGTGAGGAATTCATGCGCGATGAGGTAACTATCATCGGCCAGGTAGTCGGTGTACTTCATCCGGCATGATTTATTTGTCCGAGATCCCAGAACAAACCTCCGTGATTGTTTAGCTATAACTCACAGTCCTTCAAGGAGTTGGCAAAGTGGGGCTCCGCGAGAAGTTGATGTCCCGCCGTAAAGACTTTTGTCGATACCCAACCATTTTGGCGGTCACGTTATTCAACATTCTTAGGCAAGTCCCTAAAACATAATGCTTTAACTCACTCTCGGATCAGATTCGTAAATCGGAAAAAAAATGTTCTTCTAGTTAGCCACTGCCATTCCAGGTACAGTTGTGCTCAGAACTCAAACAGTCTGGTACGCTGATGCTTCAAGCATCAAACTGTCTGCAAAGGCAGCAGCGAAAGGCCAAGCTTTGAGTTCATTTCAAGCGGTACTCCACTCCCGATCAAACTGAGCCCGTGACAGCGCGTTGGCTAGCAAGGCGCCCCATCCCTTCTGTTAGCTATTGCGTTCTGAAGATCTGAGAAGGAAACCATCGCCCGGTTTGTACCTCTGCAGGTCATTTGCGAGGACGACTGTGCGGGCTGGTCAAAACCTCAAAACTCTTCGCAACAAGCGCAACATCACCGTTCGTGAAGTTGAACAGGCAAGTCGTCGCATTGCGGACGTCAAGGGAGACAAGCGGTTCTTTATTTCAAATGGCTGGCTGGCCCAACTCGAAAACGGAGTCTCGGCGCCGAGTATCTGCAAGCTCTTCAGCTTGAGCGTGATTTATCACGCTAACTTCTTAGAGCTTCTCCGTCTTTACAATGTCGACGTAGACGACAAAGAAAAATACGAACCTGTTGCCGATCCGTACCTCACACAATTGATGTCCGGCAACAACAACGGTGATGGTAAAGCACTGTCCTCAATTACTACTCCCTCTGCTCAGCTATCGACAACGTTGATGCCGGAATTGCAGCCGATGAGCGCACGGCAACTTGCCGGTGGCGAAGACCGCAGGCCGAACATCATTTTCGGTTACCTCGGTTTAGCTGATTTCACGATGTATCCAATGATCCGGCCGAATTCGCTCTTGAAGATCGACACAACCCAAAATAAGCTCCATGCAAATTCCTGGCACAATGAAT
>JAICGZ010000058.1 GCA_025922875.1 Pyrinomonadaceae bacterium | reverse complement strand
GCGATCCGTGCTTACACGCTGAACACGGCGTACGCGAATTTCGAAGAGAAGATTAAGGGATCAATTGAAGTGGGGAAGCTCGCCGATGTGGCAGTGCTATCGAAGAATCTCTTGAAAGTCGCGCCCAAAGAGTTTCTCACGACAGATGTTCTCTACACGATCGTCGGCGGGAAAGTGGTCTACACGAAATAAAGAATGTTTTTTCGCGCAAAGGCGCAAAGGAAGCAAGGGCGCAAAGAAGAATTCGAACTCTTCCTTTGCGCCTTTGCGCGAAAACTCCCTCTTAATTCGCGAACTCCGGCAGCGCCTGGAACACTTCGAGCGCGTATTTCACGTTCCCGAACGGCGCCGACACCTGCACGCCCTGAATCTCGTCGCGCACTTCCAACAACGACTCGCGCGCGATCTTCAGGCCCTCGTCGCGCCCGGCTTCCTTGCTTATGTTTGAAGCTTCGCGCATGCGGTCCATGATCGACGGCGTTACGCGCACGCCCGGCACCTCGTTGTGCAAAAACTCCGCGTTGCGATAAGAGACGAGCGGCCAGATACCGGCGATGATCGGAATACGCACGTGCTCGATGCGTCTCAAAAAATCACGTAACTGCTCCGTATCAAATACCGGCTGCGTGATCGCATACTGCGCGCCGGCTTCAACTTTCCATTCGAACCGCTTGATCTCCTCATCGAGATTGATCGCGCCGGGATTCACGCCGACTCCGATACAAAAAGCCGTCGGTTCACCGATTGGATTGTTTCCGAGATCGAGACCATGGTTCAATTTGTTGACCATGTTCGTCAAACCGATTGAATCAATATCGAATACGGCCGTCGCGTCGGGGTATGGTCCCATCTTCGGCGGATCGCCCGTGATCACGAGTATGTTGCGGAGGCCGAGCGCGGCCGCGCCCAGCAGATCCGACATCATGCCGAGAAGGTTTCTGTCGCGGCAGCAGTAATGCAGCACTGACTCGATCCCGATCTGCTGTTCCACCAGCACCGCGGTCGCGAGCGCGCTCATACGCGACTGCGCGCGTGCGCCGTCCGGTATGTTCACACCGTCCACGCCGGCGTCCTTAAGCAGACGAATTGAATCGAGGGTCTTTTTCGCTTCCACTCCTTTTGGCGGAAGCACTTCAACCGAAGTAACAAACTCACCACGCGCGATTTTTCGACCCCACGCAGATCGCTCTTCCGGCGGTACGACGTGAATATCGGGCGGCGTAACGTCAACCGTGACCGTTGCGCCCGCGCTGAAAACGGTGCGTTGGGCGCGCGGTGAAGCTGCGCGTACCGAATCGGAAATGAGTTTGATGTGTGACGGAGTAGTACCGCAGCAGCCGCCGATGAACTTGGCTCCGGATTGGATGAATCGCTTGGCGAACTTCGACATGTACTCAGGCGAGCACATGTAAAACTGCCGTCCCTGCACGTCACGCGGAAGTCCTGCATTTGGCTGCGCCGACAGTTTCTTCTTCGTGACTTCGCGCATCTTCTCGAGCGCAGAGAGAATGATCGCTGGTCCAACACCGCAGTTCAGCCCGATAACGTCTGCTCCCCAATTGTCGAGACGCTCGGTAAAGAGTTCAGGCGTCGTGCCGAACATCGTGTTGCCGTCAGTCATGATGGTCATCTGCGCGATGATCGGAAGATCGCAAATTTCCCGGACCGCTGCTATGGCCTGCCGGATCTCGGAAACGTCGGAAAACGTTTCGAGACAGAAGAGATCGACGCCACCTTCCAGTAATGCTTCAGCCTGTGCCTTGAACATCTCGCGGGCTTCGTCAAACGACGTCGGACCGTAAGGCTCGATGCGCACGCCGAGTGGACCGATCGCGCCGGCAACATAAGTGCGGTCACCGGCCGCTTTGCGGGCAACCTTGGCGGCGATCAGATTGATCTCGCGCAGATTTCCTTCGAGCCCGTATTGCTGAAGTTTGTGAGCTGTTGCGCCGAAGGTGTTGGTCTCGATGATGTCGGCGCCGGCGCGTATGTATTCCGTATGAATCTCGCGCACCAGGTCAGGATTACTGAGGTTCAACTCGTCGTAGCAGCGGTTGATGTAAACGCCCTTGGCATAGAGCTGCGTACCCATTGCGCCGTCGACAACGAGAATGCGATCAGTTTCAAGGAGTTCTTTGAATGGTTGCATGTTGGTTATTGCCGATTTCCAATTGCCGATTGTCAATTTTAAGATCGTCACTTAAATCGGCAATTGGCAATCGGCAATTGGAAATGAAAAAGTCCCGCGCTAAACAACGCGGGACTTCAAAAATCGATTTTGAAGTTTTCGGGTCTGTCTTAAGGCTGCCCGAGCTGTTTAGCTGGTTATTTTACGTGGCCGCAAGTCGCCTTAACTCACCACGCTTTTCAATCGGTGCTTATACGCTTCGTATGCGGGAACTGTCAAGTTCCAACAGTGGGACATCAACCCTTCTGAGTGTCTTGTTTTGTCTGTCAGCATGACCCCACCCTTCAACTTGACCGATCATTGTGAAATGAATAAGTACAGTAAATACAAGGATTTACAGCCATAAAATCTAAACAAAAGGGCAACTACTCGCGTACTTCTTCCATCTGAGTCCCGGTCCTTCAATTACGAAGTTTTGGCCGGTTAGTGCAGTCCCCAAGACAGTCTGCGCAAGTAAAAAGACCTGATGCCCTTATGGTCATCAACGAACCCATGGAGATTTTACTGAATGAAGTTTCCCCGCAGCTTACCCCACTTCCGCGCGTTGAAGTTTGCGCCCTTCGTAATCATCGCCTTTTTTCTTTTCAGTAATTTAACTGGAGTCCTGTTCAGTCGCGTGCTTGCGCCACAAGCGGCAGCTGCGAAAGAACGAGTGTTTGTAATCCCGGCCGACATTCCTACTTCCGGAGATCAGCGATTGGACCGGATCATCTTTGAAGCTGGTGCGAATCATGGTGTCGACCCGCGGTTTATTCATGCTGTCATCTGGCAGGAGTCGAAGTACAAATTAGAAGCACGCTCGCACGCCGGCGCGCAGGGGTTGATGCAGTTGATGCCCGCGACTGCGAAGCGTTTTGGTTGCGAGGACCCATACGATCCCGTTTCAAATATCAAGGCCGGAACGAAATACCTGAGCTGGTTGTTGAAGCGGTTTTCCGGCAACGTTGAGCTCGCGCTCGCGGGTTACAACGCAGGCGAGGGTGCGGTTGATAAGTACGACGGCATTCCGCCGTACAACGAGACGCAGAAGTACGTGAAGATCATTTCGAAGCGTTACGGGAAGACGTACCATCCGGTGTTGTCACCCGCGGAAGCCGCTCAGGTGTTTCAACTCCACGCCGAGTAGACCACAGATGAACACGGATGTTTACGGATCAATCCGTATTCATCCGTGTAAATCTGTGTTTCCCTTGACAGCCTTCCTCACATTTTGGCTGAATACCACGGTCTTTCCCTAAGCTCCGCCATCTGAACAAAGGAATCCAGCCCTATGAGCACATCGCGAGATGGAGCGGCGAATGCAACCGCGATCCAGGATCGTAGTTTCTTCGGGCATCCGCGCGGCCTTTCAACACTCTTCTTCACGGAGATGTGGGAGCGTTTTTCCTACTACGGTCTTCGCCCGCTGCTCGTGCTTTTCATGTCAGCTGCCCTGATCGACGGCGGTTTTGGAATTGAACGAAGTCAGGCCTCCGCAATCGTCGGCATTTACGCAGCCAGTGTTTACCTTGCATCGCTGCCGGGAGGATGGGTTGCCGATCGATTGCTCGGCCTACGCCGCGCGATCATGCTGGGCGCGGTCCTGATCTCACTGGGCCACATTTCCATTGGTCTCTCATCTTTCGCGCATTCGCCGCTGCCGTTCTTTATTGGTCTGATCTTAATTGTCCTCGGCACCGGTCTCCTGAAACCAAACATCTCCGCCATTGTTGGTGATTTGTATCCCGAAGGCGGTGCACGCCGCGATGCCGGTTTTTCGATCTTCTACATGGGCATCAACACCGGGGCGATCCTTGGTCAGTTCGCAACCGGCTTACTGGGAGAGAAGTTTGGTTGGCATTGGGGCTTTGGCGCAGCGGGCGTCGGAATGTTGATCGGTCTCGCGTGGTTTGCATTACGCGCCGGTCCAACACTTGGCAACCTGGGCCTCGAGATCTCACGCCACCCGGATCCCGTCAAGCAGGCGCGCCAGGAACGCATCATGAAACTCGCGCTCGCCGGCGGCCTTGGACTGCTTGTCCTCGTGATTGTTTTGGCGGCCACGGGAGCTTTGCAACTCAATCCTCAGGCAATCGGCCAGAACATGACTTACGTGCTGGTTGGCGTGGCGGTCCTGTATTTTGCGGCCATCTTCATGTTTGGCGGACTAAACTCGCACGAGAAAAAACGTATCCTGGTGATCGCGATACTGTTTTTCTTCGCCTCGATCTTTTGGGCGGCATTCGAACAGGCGCCTACGTCGCTCAACCTGTTTGCACGTGACTTCACCGACCGCACCGTTTTCGGTTGGGAGGTCCCGGCTATATGGTTCCAGATAGTCAATTCACTTTTCATCGTCCTGTTGGCGCCAGTGTTCGCGGGGATTTGGCTGGGGTTGGGTAGACGAAACGCCAACCCCTCAAGCCCGGTGAAGTTTTCGCTCGGACTGCTGTTTGCCGGCCTCGGTTTCGCCTTGATGATTCCGGCTGCGAATCTGGTGGTTGGAAGCGGAGGTGCGCTGAAAGTTTCACCGTGGTGGTTGGTTTTCAGCTACTTGTTCCAGACCGTCGGCGAGTTGTGTCTCAGTCCGGTTGGTCTGTCAACGATGACTAAGCTCTCGCCGCGTAAGTATGTGGGCCAGATGATGGGAATTTGGTTTCTTGCTACCTCAGTGGGGAACTTGATTGCGGGATTAGTCGGCGGCAATGTTGATCCGGAAAAGTTGGACCAGATGCCGACCTTGTTTATCGGTACGACAGTCGCACTTGTCGCAGCGGCAATCCTGCTTGCAGTCCTGAGTCCATTGATTAAAAAGTTGATACCTGACGAAAACAAACTTACAGGAGAATAGCGTTGCTCAACCGTTTACATCTTTACCTCGCGACAGCAGTTCTTTTGTCGCTTGGCGTCGCAGTTTATGCGCAACAGAAACTCCTCACGATCGACGACATCTTCGATCCGGTCAAAAAAGTTAACTTCAACGGAACCACGCCCACTGTTCGCTGGCTCAAGGACGGTAATCACTACTTGATTACGAACGAAGCCTCGCGGCGAGATGTACCCCGATTGCAGAAAGTGAATGCAGCCACGGGCGAAGCAGTGGCCTTCTTTGATGCCGCAAAAATGCAGGCTGCGTTCGCTGCTTTGCCCGGTGTCAGCGCGGACGATGCGCGTCAATTGGCCAACCGCGGCAACTACAATCTGAATCCCGCTGAAACCGCTGTCCTCATCAACTGGTCCAACGATCTCTTCTACTACGAATTTGGCAGCGACCGGGCCATCCGGCTCACCAGCAACCCTGAAGAGGAACTGAGCGAGGAATTTAGTCCTGACGGGCGCATGATCAGCTTCGTGCGTGGGAACAATTTGTATGTTGAAGATCTCGGCATGCAGCGACGTGAGCGTGCCTTGACTCGCGACGGCAGCGAAAAGATTCTCAATGGCCGTTTGGATTGGCTTTACCAGGAAGAACTGTACGGCCGCGGTAACTTTGGCGCTTACTGGTGGAGCCCTGACTCGACCACCATTGCTTTCCTTCGCTTCGATGAGACTCCGGTTCCTGAGTTCACCGTCGTCGATCACATTCCGTATCGCCAGAATGTCGAGGTCACGCCATATCCGAAGGCCGGCGATCCGAATCCGCTCGTGAAATTGGGCGCGGTCAGCGCTGCGGGCGGCGACATTCGCTGGGTCGACACGTTCAAATATCAGCCTGCTGACTTCCTGATCTCACGCGTCGCGTGGACTCCCGACAGCAAGAAAGTGGTCTACCAGGCGCAGAACCGCGAACAGACGTTTTTGGACGTGAACTTCGCCGACGCTCGTGACGGAAAGTCGACGAACATCATTCACGAGACTTCGAAGGCGTGGGTCGGGATTAACGAGAATCCGATCTGGTTAAAGGATGGCTCGTTTATCTGGGCCAGCGAGCGCAACGGCTGGGAGCATCTCTATCACTATTCCGCGGATGGAAAACTCCTGCGGCAGATAACTGATGGTAAATGGGAAGTGCGTACGATCGAGGGTGTCGATGAGCGGAATGGTTTCATCTACTTCACCTCAACGGAGCACAGTCACATCGCACCGCACGGTTACCGGATCAAGCTCGACGGTTCCGGCTTAACACGTCTCACGATGGCGGAAGGAACGCATCGTGTCGACTTCAGTCCAGCGAATAATTACTTCATCGACGTTTGGAGCGATCTCAACACGCCGTCGCAAGTTCGTCTCCACGACGCCGCGGGCAAACTCGTGCGCGTGATCGCTGAAAACAAAGTTGACGCGTTGAAGCAGTACAAACTCGGGACGGCGGAGTTTTTACAGGTTAAGACGCGCGACGGCTTTGTCATGGAAGCGATGATGATCAAGCCGCCTGACTTCGATGCGCGGAAGAAGTATCCGGTAATGAGTTTTACCTACGGTGGACCACACGCGCCTCAGGTTCGAAACGCATGGGGTTCGGCGACCTACATGTTCCATCAACTGCTGGCGCAGAAGGGTTACATAATCTGGGTTTGTGATAACAGTACGGCCAGCGGCAAGGGACTCGAATCGACGTGGCCCGTGTACAAGAATTTCGGCGAACTCGAGCTGCGCGATATTGAAGATGGTTTGACGTGGCTGAAAAGTCAGACCTACATCGACGACTCCCGGATCGGCATTTGGGGCTGGAGCTACGGCGGTTTTATGACGAGTTATGCGTTGACGCACAGCAAGTCGTTCAAGATCGGCATCGCGGGCGGCACGGTTTCTGACTGGCGCGATTACGACACCATCTACACCGAGCGTTACATGGGAACACCGCAGAACAATCCTGAAGGTTATAAGAAGAGTTCCCCCGTGCACGCGGCGAAGAACCTGCATGGCAAGTTGTTATTGATCCACGGCACGATCGACGACAATGTGCACATGCAGAACACGATTCAATTCGCTTATGAGTTGCAGAAGGCAGGGAAGCAGTTTGAGTTGATGTTGTATCCGAAGTCGAGGCATGGAGTCACTGATCCGTTACTGTTGAAGCACATGCGGCAGATGATGTTGGACTTCATTGTGGAGAATTTGTAGACGAGGTAGTTAGGACAGGATTTACAAGATTTTGCAAGATGGCACGGGCCTTGCTCCGCTGGGGCGAAGGAGGTCCCCCAATGGCCACGTCCCTCGCCTATGTTATTCAAGAATCCGAACCTCAGCTGCCTCTGCTGAGTGATGAAGTCCAGATCGATCCTCAGACCCAACTCCAACGAGAGGTTCAGACAAACCTCCAAAATGAAATCAATCTAGTCTTAACGAAGATTGCAGATCCGGAGCTGCGGGAAATCTCGCAAACTATCCTCGGCGAGATGCTGAGGTTCTTTGACTGGCTCGCTCGCATCGAGAATAACCTCCATAAACTCGATACTCTCCTCGAGAGTCTTTCACTGCTCGAAGTGCTCGAATTTGAGGCCCGTTCGCTGACTGACTATATCGATGCAAAAGCGATTAAAGCGGCCGCCGGAAACGAGAGATTGCACGAGGTGCTCGACGGCATTTCCTACGGAATAACTCACGATTTACGCAGGATTTTCGAGCGTGAGTTGGTTCGAGGAGTCACTGAGCAGTCGATTCCCCTCGTCTACGGAAAGATTCTCCACGCACATGGTCTCTTAACCAATTGCTTCCAACAATCAACCATAACTCTCTTGCAAGTCTTCAACCCCGCTCTGGATGCGTCGAAGCTCTTCAACGATGTGGAATTGCGGCTGCAGCAGTCACTCATACTTTGCCGGGACCTCGCCTCGCTCATGCGTTTTGTGCGTCTGGCTCAGGCCAACGGCGACCCCGACGTGCTTCGCTCGGTCACGGTAAGAATCCTCGAATTTCGAGACGGCAGCATGCAGTATCTGATGTACAAAGACTGGCGCGGTTACGAGAGCCTGGCGCTCGAAGTGATCACCGCGATCGAGAATAATCTCGACCCAAAACCGTTATTGCACCGGTTTCTTTGCTACCTGGAAGTGCTGTATGGCCACGTGAAGATGCGCGCCGTGCTGGCTGATGATTTCCCGTATTCCGGAGGCGAAGAAGAACTCTAAAGGTGCCGCAAACTGTTAAGTGCGAGTAACATAAATTGTTACTCAGCCTACCTTTTTTGACACTGCGGACAGTAGTAGGTCGATCTTCCACCCTGGACCACGCGCCTGATCTTCGTCCCACATTGCACACACGGTTCACCTTCACGTTCGTAAACGCGCCAGAATCGCTCCACCGTGCCGAAGTAACTTCCATTACCATCCGCGAGATCGATTCTCAGAGTCGAGCCTGCATCGATCGCTTCTTGCAGTACGTCGCGAATCGATTGGTACAACTTCCGCGCGCGCGGTTTCGATAAACGGTTTGATTCCTTCAGTGGGTTTACGCCCGCGAGAAACAGCGCTTCAACTGCGTAGATGTTTCCGAGTCCGAGCACGCGAGTCTGGTCCAATAACAAGTGTTTCAAAGGCCGCCGCGAGCGCGAGAGAGTCTCCACGAAATAGCTTTCGGTAAATTGATCCGAGAGAGGCTCGGGCGCGAGTGTTGAGAGCTCTTTTGGCGGCTTGGTGAAGATACGCATGCGTCCAAACTGGCGCATATCGCAGAACACGAGCCGTCGTTCGTCGTCCAGATAAAAGATGACGTGGGCGTACGGCGGCAATGATTGATCGGTCGTGAGTGAAACAAACTTGCCGGTCATGCGCAGGTGTGTGGCGAGCACGTGTCCTGATTCGAGTTCGAAGAGGATGTACTTGCCGCGTCGTCCGACGGCGGTGATGAGTGAATTGCGAAGCTGGCGATCGAAGGCTGGACGCGAGATGCCTGGGGCGATGCGTTTGAGATTTAGTTCGGCGGCGAGGATGCGCCGGCCCGTGATAACCGGAGACAGGGCTCGGACGACGTGTTCTACTTCAGGTAGTTCAGGCATAGGAAGCAGTTTCCCGCAAAGGCGCAAATGCGCAAAGGAGAAAACCTATCAGGCGCTATCAATTATCTTTTGGATTTCGTTTCTGATCTGCTCCACTAACTCCGGTTTGCGGGTCTCGATGTTCAATCTTAAGAGTGGTTCGGTGTTGGAACCGCGGATGTTGAAACGCCACTCCGCAGTCTCGAGCGAGTAGCCGTCAGTAAAGTCTTCCTGCCCCTCACCGCGAAACTTTTCCTTCACCTTCTCAATCACGGCTTTAATGTCCTTGACGCGATAATTGAGTTCTCCAGACATGTAGTGGCCCGCCATGTACGGCGCCATGATTTCCGAGAACGGTTTGCCCTGCTTTGAAAGGTGTTCCAGCACCAGTAAGAAAGGAATCACGCCATTGTCAGCATAAAAATTTTCGCGAAAGTAATAATGCCCGCTCAACTCGCCCGCAAACAGACCGTTCTCACGCCGCATACGATCTTTCATGAAAGCGTGGCCGCCCTTTGACACGATCGGCCTTCCTCCCTTGCGTCGCACCAGGTCGAGCGTCGGCCAGATCACTCGCGGATCGAAGATGATCGTGTTGTCACTACCATATTTCGTGAGCAGGATATCCGCGAGGAGCGCGATGATGTATGCGCCCGAAATGTACTCTCCTTTTTCGGTGAAGAACATCGCGCGATCCGCATCAGCGTCCCAGGCGATTCCAAATGCGGCGCCTCGTTCCTTGATGAGCGCTTCTGTTTCGGTCCGGTTGTCCGGCAGCATCGGATCGGGCGGGCCTTTCGGAAACGTGCCGTCAGGTTCAAAGTTCAGCGGGATCAAATTCAACCCGAGTTCTTCGACGAGCTTTGCTGCTGGCCTGCAAACGAAGCCGAAGTTCGCGTTACCGACAAACGTAAACTTCTGTATCGCATTCCGATCGACGGATTTCAAGACGTGATTGAGGTATTCGTCGAGAATGTCGCGTTCCGTGCACGTGCCTTTTTTGTCTGAAGTGACTTCAGCGTCTTTGTTGGCTTTCAGCGCGTCGCGTATATCGAACAGTCCGGTCTCGGAAGAAATAGCCGTGGCTTTCTCCCGGACCATCTTCATGCCGTTATATTCCTTCGGATTGTGAGACGCAGAGACGACGACGCCGCCTGAGTAATCAGACGCGCCGACGGCGTAGTAGAGCATGTCGGTAGTAATCTCGCCGATGTCCACAACGTCGACACCGGCGTCAAGGAAGCCGTTAATCAGACTTGCTTTCAGTGGAGGCGAGGACGTCCTGGCGTCCATTCCCACGACCATCGTAGCGGGCTTGAACAGGTAAACGTATGCTTTGGCGATTCTGTAATACGCCTCTTCGTCTATGTCCTGCGGATAGATTCCACGAATGTCGTAAGCTCGAAAAACGTCCCAATTCACGATGCCCTCCGTATCGAATATCAAAAAAGGTTTCCTCGCAAAGACGCAAAGGCGCAAAGCCTGCCGGTCGCCAAGAGCGCTCATTCTTTGCGCCTTTGCGCCTTTGCGAGGAAACTCACGTAAACGTGTAATCGGTGAGCGAGGTTTTATCCCCGAGTACCGTTCCTGGTCCAACTACCGCTGAACGACCGATGTGACAACCACGGCCGGCGATCGCGCCGGTTAACTGTGCCGTCGTACCGATTCGCGTGTGCGGCCAGATAACCGAGTTCTCGACCCGCGCACGCTCCTCAACGAAACATCCCTGGCCCAACACCGAATTGATGATCTGCGCGCCCGGCTTTATCTGGCAGTCGTCGCCGATCATCGATAACTCATCGATCTCCGCCACTGTCGCCGCGTCAAACTGCCCACGCCGGTCCTTGATGTGAATGCGTCCCACGCGATTGGCGAGCAGATCGCTGTGCACCTGTAAATATCGTTCCGGCGTGCCGATATCGATCCAATACGTGCGCGCGGGAATGTGCGCGTAGAACGCCTCGCGGCGTTTCAGAAGATCGGGAAACAGTCCATACTCAAACGAGTAGTTCTCACCAGCAGGCAAATAGTCGAGCACCTTCGGCTCGAGAATGTAAGTGCCTGCGTTTATCGTGTTGCACGTGATCTCGTCGGCTTTCGGTTTTTCGAGAAAGCGGCGAATGGTTCCGTCTTTCTCCGTTTCGACCAGGCCATAGCTCTGTGGATTCTCAACCGGCGTGAGCACGACTGTCGCGGTCGCTTTTCTTTCGTTGTGCTCGCGGATTACGGCTTTGAGATCGAGATCGGTAAGAATGTCGCCGTTGAAAACGACAGTCGGTTCGCGAATTAGATCTTCGGCAAACTTGTAAGCGCCCGCTGTTCCCATCGGTTGCGGTTCGACTGTGTATTTGAGCTTCACACCAAAATCGGAGCCATCGCCGAGCAGTTGCTCGATTTTGTTAGGCTGGTAGGAAAGCGATAAGGTGATGTCAGTAATGCCCGCGCGTCGCAGCGTGTCGATTTGATAAAGGAGGAATGGTCGATTACAAATCGGTACAATCGGTTTTGGAGTGTAAACTGTTAACGGGCGAAGGCGCGTGCCTTTGCCACCCGCGAGAATGAGTGCCTGCATGCTTTATGAATAGCGAAAGAAAGTCTAATATCGGGCCAAGTCTAACATAGGGAGTTTGAAATGCCGGAATTGAACGAAGCAGTAATCATCAGTGCGGCGCGTACGCCGGTCGGAAAGTTTCTCGGTTCGTTGAAGGGTTTCTCGGCGCCTCAACTCGGCGCGATTGTTGTGCGCGAGAGTGTGAAACGCGCGGGAATCAAGCCTGAAGACGTCGATGAAGTAATCATGGGATGCGTGATTCAGGCGGGCCTGGGCCAGAACCCTGCCCGCCAGGCAGCGCTCAACGGAGGCATCCCTTCGACCGTTTCCGCCGTGACAATTAATAAAGTGTGTGGTTCAGGTCTGAAGGCGGTGATGCTGGCCGCGCAGGGTATTCAACTCGGCGACTCGCAAATGGTCGTTGCGGGCGGCATTGAATCGATGAGCAACGCACCTTACCTGATACCCAAAGCCCGCGAAGGTTACAGACTCGGAAATGGTGAACTGGTCGACTCGATGATTCACGACGGTCTGTGGTGCGCGTTTGAGAATTACCACATGGGCTGCACCGGAGAAATCGTTTCGGAAGAGCACCGGATCAGCAGGAGCGAGCAGGACGAGTTTGCGATGAACTCGCATCGCAAGGCTGCGGCGGCGATCAAAGCGGGCAAGTTCAAAGACGAGATCGTCGGTGTGGAGATACCGCAGAAGAAAGGATCGGCGCTGGTCTTCGATACTGATGAGACGGTGCGTGAAGATACGACGGTCGAGGTGCTCGGAAAACTCAAGCCGGCTTTCAAACAAGAAGGCGGCACGGTGACGGCAGGGAACGCGCCCGGCGTCAACGATGGAGCATCGGCAGTGGTGGTCACATCGTTGCAGCGTGCACGCGAACTCGGTGTTGAGCCGATGGCGCGAATCGTTGCTCAGGCAGTTGCTGGAGTTGAGCCAAGACTCGTGATGATGGCGCCGGTCGAAGCCGTGCGGAAACTGTTTAAGAAGACAGGGTGGTCGCCGAGCGAAGTCGATCTGGTGGAATTGAATGAAGCGTTTTCAGTAGCTGCCATCGCCGTCACGCGTGAGCTTGGACTGGATCCGGAGAAGGTGAACGTGAACGGTGGTGCGGTCGCTTTGGGGCATGCCATTGGCCAGTCGGGATCGCGTTTGTTGACAACAATTCTTTATGAATTGAAGCGACGCGATGCGCGACGTGGGATTGTTTCGTTGTGTCTCGGTGGTGGTAATGCTGTTGCGATGGCGATCGAACGTTAGACAGGATTAAAAACAAGATGGATGATGTGGTTGGTGTGGTGGGCGCGGGGACGATGGGTAACGGAATCGCCCAGGTCGCGGCGCGCGCCGGTTACAACGTAATCATGAACGACGTCCGCGACGAGTTTCTCGATCGCGGACTGAGTGCGATTGACAAGAGCCTGCAACGCGACGTTGATAAAGAACGTCTCGACGCCGCATCCAAACAAGCAATCATCGGTAGAATCCGCCGCACGACTGATTTCGGGGTGTTGAAAGAAGCATCGTTTGTCGTGGAAGCGGTAGTAGAAGATCTGGGCGTCAAAACACAGGTCTTCAAGATGCTGGACGAAGTTACACCATCGCACGCGATACTCGCCTCGAACACGTCCTCGATCTCGATCACAAAACTCGCCGCCGCCACCAAACGTCCCGACAAAGTCATCGGCATGCATTTCATGAATCCCGTTCCGGTGATGAAGCTCGTTGAAGTGATACGCGGGATGGCGACTTCTGATGAGACTTACGAACGTGTGCGCACCTTGTCCGAACAATTGGGCAAAACAGCGCTCGATTGTCAGGACTCGCCCGGCTTTGTTTCCAATCGCGTTTTGATGCCGATGATCAACGAGGCAGTGTTCGCGCTTTATGAAGGGGTGGCGAGCCGTGAAAGCATCGACGGCATTATGAAGCTCGGCATGAATCACCCGATGGGACCGCTCACACTCGCAGATTTTATCGGCCTGGATGTATGCCTCGCCATCATGAATGTGTTATATGAGGGGCTCGGAGACCCGAAATACAGGCCCTGCCCGCTATTGAAGCGTTATGTTGACGCTGGCTGGCTGGGAAGAAAAAGCGGCCGCGGGTTCTACGAGTACTAGATTATTTCCGATTGCCAATTGCCAATTGCCGATTGAGGAACTGAAAAATCGGCAATCGGAAATTGGCAATCGACAATGAGAAATGCGCTCCACTATCTCGCACTACTGTCAGAAGTGCCTTGCAGCTAATCCGCTGGGCCAGGAGTTTTGCGCTCGTTGCGGTACGCGCCTGATGATCGTTGTCGAACCGACTTCCTCACGCTTCGAAGCTGGACCAGCGAGTCTTTCCACTGACGAACATCTTCTCGAACGTATCTCCGCTGCTGAAAACAGAGTCTCGCGACTGGCTGAACGTTTGGAGCGCAGTCTCGATCTGCTCTTGCGTTACGCTCAAAACGCCTACTTCGATCGTTCCCTCATGCGAGCGTTGGTTGGTCTACTCACCGAAGACGGCATTGTGGAAACAGAGCGGCTCGAACAGATGTGGAGCGAGCGCTGCCAGAGAGACACCGTCGAACAGGAAGAGAACGTTCACCGCGACGAGTTGCGTTTGCGAATACTCGCAGGTGCAAAAGTGGCCGACAAACAGGCTTTTGAAGAGCTCGTCAACGAGGGTTTTCTACTCATCGAGGACAAGCAGATCCCGCAGGGTATTACCAAACTCCAGCGCGCGGCTGACGTCGCAGAAGAGAACGCTCCGTTGAATCTTTACATCGGCGAGCACTTCTTCCGGCGAGGAAAAACGAAACAGGCACGCGCGTATCTGGCGAAGGCACACGCGGCTTTGCCCGGCGATCTCCGGATATCGTTGTTGTTGGGATTGACGTGCGCTGACGATGGCGAAGTTGAGCTCGCGAAGGATCTGTTGAGTAGCGCGACCGAGCAAGGCGGTTCTTCGTTCGCCGGACATTATGGTTTGGGGTGGTTATTTGTGGCCGAGAAGAACTGGCGGCGCGCGCTGGGTGAATTCAAACGGGCGTTGACCGTGCGGCCTTCGCCGGAGGCGCATTACGTGCTCGGGTGTCTTTACTACGAACTCAATCGCGACGATCTTGCGGTTCGGCACCTGCGAAAAGCGACGAAGATGGACGGGGGTTATGCGGAAGCGTTCTATTTGCTGTCGCAGGCTTATGAGCGAACCGGCCGCAAAGAATTAGCGCGTCAGGCGCTTGAGAAGGCAGGTTCCAAAAACGTAAATCTTTTTCATCCGACGAAGTCGGGAGCCCGTCGCTTAATGGCTGGCGCGGACAAGCGCTTGGCGGAGGCGTTGCGGGAAGACGCGCTCGGAGCATTCAAGGTTAGCGACCAGCGTTCGCACTAGTGTCGGAGGTGATTTCCCGCAAAGGCGCAAAGAGGCAAAGTCAACGCGCTTTCTTTGCATCTTTGCGCCTTTGCGGGAACCTTGCCGCGTTGACAGGGCGTTCTTCGTGGCTATAATGGCCCTTTTGCGTGCATAGCGTCGAAAACGCTATCCGCTGCAATGCAAGGTAGTCATGCGGATTGAGCTGGAGAACCTGGAAGGCGGTAAGGGAAGTTTCGCCCACGTTTATCAGCCTGACGATCTCAATCCAGTCGATGAACGCATAAGGTTGACCGAACCCGTGTCCGTAAAGGGCAATGTCAGGCTTGCGGGAACCGAAGTTTTCGTTAACGGTCACATCGAGACTCGCGCGCAGGTCGATTGCGATCGTTGTTTGCAACCCGTGGCCTTACCCGTCACTGCCGCTTTCGACTTGGAATACATTACCGGCCGTGATTACGAGGCCAGTGAAGCGGCGGAACTGACGGACGCGGAAATGTCGGTTTCAGTGTTCGACGGCGAAGTGATCGACGTCGACGAGATTGTGAAAGAGCAGATTTTGCTCGCCGTTCCCACTCGCATGCTCTGTCGCGAGGATTGCAAAGGCATTTGTCCGGAATGCGGCATCGACAGAAATTCCGGTGAATGTACTTGTGTTACAGATAATATCGATCCGCGTTGGGCGGCTCTCAAGAACTTAAAATAGCGGAGTAATTATGCCAAATCCTAAGCGACGACATTCAAAAGCTCGTCGAGACAAACGTCGCGCGCATGACGCCTTGCGTGTGCCGCAAACCACCTTGTGCCCGAATTGCCGTGAGCCCCGCATGCCTCACCGTGTTTGCCCCAAGTGCGGCCATTACAAAGGTCGCGAAGTGGTGCAGGTCGAACAAAGCTAAACCAAGTCTGTGCGAAGCCAGTCGCAGCATCAGGCCCAATTGACGGGCAAGGTCGTTCTCGACGCAATGGGAAGCGACCAGGCGCCGCACGTGGAGATTGATGGCGCTCTCGCTGCGACGCGCGACTTCGGAGTGGGCGTTATTCTGGTGGGCCAGGTCCACAAGGTCGAGCCGGAACTGCGAAAGTGTGGCTGGCGAGGCGATGGCGATCGCGGCATTGAGTTAGTCGAAGCGGCTGAAGTGATCGCGATGGATGATCCCGTCGCGACTTCCGTGAGACGGAAGAAGAAGAGTTCTTTGAGGATTGGTACCAAGCTGGTGATGGAAGGGCGTGCTGACGGTTTTGTGTCCGCTGGCAACACTGGCGCAGCGATGGCGACGGCGAAGATGGTGATCGGCACGCTGCCGGGCGTCGATAGACCGGCGCTTGCCGCGATGATTCCGACGAAGGCCGCGAAACCGGTGCTGCTATTGGACGTGGGCGCGAACTCGGAGTGCAAACCGCATCACCTCGCACAGTTTGCGATCATGGGTGACGCTTACTCGCGTTCGGTGCTCGGAACGATCAAACCTACCGTCGGTTTGATGAGCATCGGCGAAGAGGAAGCGAAGGGAAACGATCTGACTAAAGAAGCGTTTCCGCTGTTGCGCCAGTTGAGCAATATCAACTTTGTCGGCAACGTCGAAGGCCGTGACGTTTTCTCGGGGATGGTTGATGTAATCGTCACCGATGGCTTTACCGGAAACGTGATGTTGAAGCTGTCGGAGGGACTGACAGAAGCAATGCTTTCGATGCTGAAACGCGAGTTGACGCAGACTGCTGTAACCAAGGCAGGCGCGGTTCTCGCGAAGCCTGCTTTTCGCAGCATCAAGAAACGGCTCGACTATTCGGAATATGGCGGTGCGCCGCTGTTGGGGGTCAGCCGGATCGTTGTGATCGGACACGGCCGCTCGAATGCACGTGCGATTCGCAATGCAATCCGGAGTGTGAAAGAGTTTTCCGAGCACAGGACAAGTGAACGAATAGAAAAGGGAATAAATGAGAATCGTTCACAGATCGGACAGATGAACACAGACAGTAATCTGCGAATATCTGTGTAATCTGTGGTTTGGCTTTTATTTTTGCTATTCTGAGGAGCTAATGCTGAATCAACGCGCTGGAGTTCTGGGTACGGGCCATTCCTACCCTGAAGGTATTCTGACGAATGCCGACCTCGCTCAGATGGTTGAGACTTCTGACGAGTGGATCACGACGCGCACCGGAATCAAACAACGTCGCAAGGCCGCGCCGAATGAGTATACGTCGCTATTTGCCGTGCGCGCCGCGCGCCAGGCGATTGAACGTGCACGTCTGGATCCGTCCGACATCGATCTGCTTCTGTGTGCCACCGTCACGCCCGACCAGATACTTCCTTCTACCGGCTGCATCATCCAGGCCGAACTCGGCACTAATAACGCTGCCGCCATGGACATCGTCGCCGCGTGCTCCGGGTTTCTCTACGGAGTGTCGATGGCTGACTCGATGATCCGCACGGGCCAGGTGCGACATGCGGTCGTCGTCGGTGCTGAGATTCTTACGCAATACGTTGATTACACCGACCGCCAGACATGCGTGTTGTTTGGCGACGGCGCGGGCGCCGCAGTTTTAGGACCAACTGACAGCAATCGCGGCATCCTCGCGAGCAAGATCAAATCAGACGGACGTTACGAAGAGCAGCTTTTTTCACCGGGCGGCGGCACGCGCAAAAAACCGACAGCGGAAACGATTGCTGCCGGCGATCACTACTTCAAGATGAGAGGTAACGAGCTGTTCAAGGTCGCCGTTCGTTCGATGGCTGAGATCTCCCGTGCAGTTTTGGAGGAGGCAGGCGTGAAGTCAGACGACATCGATCTGTTTATTCCGCACCAGGCGAATCAGCGCATTACCGAAGCGGTTGCTGACAGGCTGAACGTCGATATGTCGAAGGTGTATTCAAACATCGCCGTACATGGAAACACTTCGTCGGCATCGATACCGATTGCGCTAGATGAATGTGTTGAAGCAGGCCGGATCAAGGAAGGCGATTTGGTGTTGATGAGCTCGTTTGGCGGCGGCGCAACCTGGGGCGCAGTGTTGATGCGATGGTAAAGACATTGCCGATTTCCAATTGCCAATTGCCGATTGTTCTTTGGTAATTTGAAGACTATGGGGACTTGACCAATTGGCAATCGGAAATCGGAAACTGGCAATGATATTTCCCGGGCAGGGTTCGCAGAGCCCTGGAATGGGTAAAGATCTTGCGGAGAATTTTCCGGTAGCACGGCAGGTCTTTGAAGAAGCTGATGACGCGTTAGGGTTTCCGATTTCGCGGCTGTGCTTTGAGGGTCCGGCGGAAGACTTACAGTTAACCGAGAATACGCAACCAGCGATTCTCACTGTTTCTGTAGCCGCGTTCCGTGCCATGACGGAAGCGGGGATTAGCGCCCCGGCATTTGTCGCCGGACATAGTTTGGGTGAATACTCGGCGCTTGTAGCAGCGGGCGCTTTGCAGTTGTCAGACGCCGTGCGAACAGTACGCGCAAGAGGCCGCTACATGCAGGAGGCGGTGCCGGTTGGAACCGGTGCCATGGCGGCGGTGATCGGCGGCGAGTTGAGCGACGTTCAACGCGTTTGTGAAGCGGTGAGTAGAGATCAAGTTTGTTCTGTTGCAAATATCAACTCGCCGAATCAAATCGTGATCGCAGGCAACACCGAGGCGGTGAATCACGCGATCGAGTTGTTGAAGGATGTCGCCAGGCGTGTGATCAAGTTGAACGTGAGCGCTCCGTTTCATTGCGCGCTCATGAAGCCGGCGCAGGACAGGCTGGCCCCGGATCTCGAGCAGCTTGCGTTTAACGAGCCCGCAACGCCTGTCGTAACCAACGTCGATGCTCGCACGACGACCGCGCCCGATCAGTTGCGGGACGCGCTCGTCAGGCAAGTGTCGGCGCCCGTGCGCTGGGTGGAGTCGATGCAGCTGCTGATGCAGCAGGGCGTTGAGACGTTTGTTGAAGTTGGGCCGGGCAAGGTATTGTCAGGTCTGATGCGGCAAATCAATCGTGAAGTTAAGACGTTGAATGTGGAGGATGCAGCAAGTTTGGAAAGTACACGGACTGCCCTTGCTGCCGGGAATTGATCGTCAAAATAAAACTCACAGAGGAGCAAACACGATGCCCGATCAAGAGATCGAGAACAAAGTAAAGCAGATTATTGTCGACGAGCTTGGTGTCGATGAAAACGAGGTCACGCCGAACGCGCGGTTTATCGACGACCTCGGCGCCGACTCGCTGGACACGGTCGAACTCGTGATGCGTTTTGAAGAGGAGTTTGGCATTGAGATTCCCGACGAAGACGCTGAGAAGATTCAAAGTGTGCGGGACGCTTATAACTATATCGACCAGCACAAGAAGTAGCTGTCATTGCCGATTCCAATTGCCGATTGCGGATTTCTTATCGCTATGGGCCAATTGACAATCGGCATTTGGCAATGACCAAAGGAGTTCTAATTTGACACGTCGTGTCGTGATTACAGGCCTCGGCCTCGTCACACCTGTTGGCAACACTGTCGAAGACACATGGACTGCCCTGATGAACGGGCGCAGTGGCGCTGACTACATCAAGAAGTTCGACGCCGAGAGGTTTTCAGTAAAGTTCGCCTGCGAAGTGAAAAACTTCGACCCACTGACATTCATCGCTAAGAAAGAGGCGCGCAAGATGGGCGCCTTTATTCATTACGCGGTTGTGGCGTCGATCGAAGCGATGGCCGACAGTGGCTTCAAGCTGACTGATGAGGGCAAGTTTCCCAGCGATATAGCTGAGAATGTCGGCACCTACATCAGCAGCGGCATCGGAGACTTTTGGGCCATCGAGCGAGAGCACTCGAAGCTGCTCGACGATGGACCGGATCGCGTCTCGCCGTTCTTTATCGTTTCGGCGATCGTGAACCTTGCCGCGGGCCAGGTCTCGATTCGTTTTGGTGCAAAGGGGCCAAACTCAGCTACCGCGACTGCCTGTGCCGCAGGCGCGCACGCGATCGGCGACAGCTTCAAGATCATCCAGCGCGGCGATGCCGATGTAATGATCTGCGGCGGCGCGGAGTCTGCGATCACTCCGATGAGCATCGCCGGATTTGCATCTATGCGAGCGCTCTCGACAAACAACGACGATCCGTTGCACGCGTCGCGACCGTTCGAAAGAGATCGAGACGGTTTCGTCATCGGCGAAGGCGCCGGCATCATGATCCTCGAGGAGTTGGAGTCGGCCAAACGAAGAGGCGCGAAGATCTACGCGGAGATCGTCGGCTACGGCGCTGCTGCTGACGCGTTCCATCTCACGATGCCCGACGAAACGGGATCGGGCGCACGTCGCGTGATGCAACGAACGTTGAAAGATGCCGGCGTAAGTCCTGAACAAGTCGGCTACATCAACGCTCACGGAACGTCCACGCCTTACAACGACAAGTTTGAAACACTAGCGATCAAAGACACGTTCGGCGCGCATGCTTACAAGCTCGCGGTCAGCTCGACGAAGTCGATGACGGGTCACCTGTTGGGCGCCGCCGGTGGAATTGAAAGTGTGTTTAGTGTCCTGGTGCTGCATCGCAACGTTCTGCCGCCCACGATTAATTACGTGAACCCCGACCCCGAGTGTGATCTCGACTACGTGCCCAACGAACCACGCGAGGCAAGAGTCGAGTACGTGCTTTCAAACAGTTTCGGGTTCGGCGGCACGAATGCGGCGCTGTTATTCAAGAGGTATGAAGGTTAATGAAAATTGTCGTGATGATGAAACAGGTCGCGAACAAAGATGCGATCCTGCGAATTAACAAAGACGCCACGTGGATTGAAGAGGGCGATCTTTCTTTTGAAGTCAGCGAATCAGACGGGTACGCGCTCGAAGAGGCGTTGCGGGTGCGCGAGAAACTGGGCGGCGAAGTGGTCGTTTGCTCGATGGGTCCGCAACGCGTGAAGAGCGTGATCAAAGACGCACTTGCGCGAGGAGCCGATCGGGCGATTCACGTCCTTGGCGATAACCTCACGCACCTGACTCCCTACGCCGCGGCGAGTGTGCTTGCTGATGCGATCCGGGATGAAAAGCCGGATCTGATCATGACGGGGCTCCAGTCAGACGATCACGGTTACGGCCAAACCGGCGTGATCATGGCTGAGCTTCTCGGACTGCCACACGCAACGATCGTGATCGAGTTGGACGCCGCGGCGGACAAGTTGCGCGTCAAAAGAGAATTGGAGAGCGGTTGGTATCAGTGGTACGAAATGCCGCTGCCCGCGCTGCTTACGATCCAATCGGGCATTAGCCAGATTCGATATGCGACGCTGAAGGGAATCATGGCGGCGAAGAAGAAGGAGATTAAGGAAGTCACGCCGTCGGCGGAGCTTACGGGCAGGCCTTCACATCAACGCGTCGAGAAGATCTATCTGCCGCAAAAGACTAAACAGACGCAGATGCTTGGGAATGGTGACGCGAAGGCGGGCGCCGCGGAGTTGGCCCAGAAGCTTCATGTTGAAGCAAGAGTTTTTTAGCCACGGATTACACGGATGAGTAACGGATTACTTGTTTTCATTGAACATAAGAGCGGGACGGCGAATCGGAGCTCGATTGAAGCGATCGCGGCGGCGCAGGCATTGGGGTCGCAGTTGCAGCAGACCGTGACTGCGGTGGTGCTTGGTGCTGATGTGAGTGGGTTGGCGCAGGAGATTGCCGCGTACGATGTCGCGAAGGTTATTTGCGCGACCAATCCGAAATTAGCTGATTACACTCCCGATGCGTATGCCGACGGCATGGAGCAAATCGTCAAGCAGGTCGATCCGAACTTTGTCTTCCTGACGCACACGTACCAGGTGCGCGACTTTGCTCCGAAGCTTGCGGCGCGTTTTGGCAAGTCGCTCATCAGCGACTGCATCCGCGCAAAAGCCGAAGGTGGAAAGATCGGATTCACCAGGAGAATTTTTCTCGGCAAGCTCGATGCGGACGTCGTGTCGGATGGTGAACCGCCGGTGTTTGCGACTTTTCAGACCGGAGCTTACCGGCCCGATCAAGCGGCAAAGGGTGGTGGCGCACCTGTCGAAGAGGTACCGGTTGAGATCGGTGAAGTGCGCATGAAGCCTGAAGCTCCGTTTCAGGAAACAAAGCAGGCTGTCGATCTTACTAAGGCTGAGGTGATCATCGCCGTCGGGCGTGGCATCAAGAGCAAAGACAATCTCGTGCTCGCTGAGAAGCTGGCAGAGGTGTTGGGAGGAGACCTCGCTGCGTCGCGCCCGATCTGCGACGCTGAGTGGTTGCCGATTGACCGACAGATCGGATCGTCAGGACAGACAGTCGCGCCGAAGCTTTACGTCGCGCTTGGTATCTCCGGCGCGATTCAGCACCTCGTTGGTATGAAAAACTCGGGCACGATCGTGGCGATCAACAAAGATCCCGAGGCGCCGATCTTCGACATCGCGGATTACGGTATCGTCGGCGATCTGTTTGAAGCGGTGCCAGTACTTACCGAAGAGATCAAAAAAATAAAAGGAATTTAGCCACGGATAACACGGACGAAGACGGATTTTTTTATCCGTTTTTTATCCGTCTAATCCGTGGTTGCTTTTATCTCAGCTACGATCTCTTCCGGTTTCCATTCGTTACCGGTGTAAATCTTCGCAACCTTCCCTTCGGGACTCACGATCACCGTCCTCAAAGCGTGAATGATTTCGTCCTTCTCAGGGAAGTACGTTAACCCGAAAAACTGCGCGATCTCTTTAACCTGATCCTTCGTTCCCGTCGCGAACTCCCAGTGGGCAAACGTCTCGTTTTGATAGCGCTCGGTGTGCGCCGCGCCATAGCTGCGCAGCACTCCGGGCGTGTCGTACTCGGGATCGATGCTGATGCTGAGCAGGTGTGTCTTTGCGTACAAATCAGGATCCTGGCCCAATGCACGATCGATCTGGGCAAAGTTGTTGCTCATCAGAGTGCAGTAGTCCGGCACAGGACAACGCGTGTAGATAAACGTGAGGAGCAATGCTTTGCCGCGATAGTTTTGGATGCGAATCTCACGGCCATCCTGGTTACGCAAAGTGAAATTCGGAACTTCGTCACCCTCCTTCGCCACGACCACGCCCGGCATCGCCGCAGGATTCGGACTCTGCCTCGTGATGATCAAACCTTCAAGCCACGAGTGAGAGCCGTCAATAACCAGCGTCGCAGTGATCTCGTCATCCGGTGCAAGGATTTGCAGGTCTGACTGGTTCGGCACCGTGAAAGGCATCGTCATCCCCGGCATGAGACCCTTCACCTCTTCGTGCGCAACCGTAACCAGGTGTTTATCAGGCTCGACTGCCACCACCTTGCCTTTGAGATCGTACCGCTTCTCGTTCCCGCTACGCCCGCACGACGCCGCGAGACAAAGACACGCCACTACCAATGCCACAAACATTTTTGTGCTTCTTCGTGGCTTCATTGCTTCGTGGCGGGTTGGAGTTGAGCGTCGTATAGCCGTTGATACGTCCAGAAGTTTGCCATCACTTTGTACACGTAGTCTTTAGTCTGTGAGAAACCAATCTCGGGAACGTAGCGATCCGCTTCGTTTGAACGCGAGCGAGCGATCCAGCGCGCGAGATTATCAGCGCCGCCGTTGTATGCGCCCGCCACCGCCTGCGGCTGATCCGGAAACTGTTTAAAGAGATTCGCGAGGTATTGCGAGCCGAAGAGAATCGCCGTGTCCGGATTGTAGAGTTCGTCCTGATTGAAGTTGCGCAGGTTTAGCTGGGCTGCGATCTCATCCGCGGTTGACGCGATGAACTGCATCATTCCACGCGCCGCCGCAACTGATTTTGCATCAGCCTGGAAGCGCGACTCCTGCCGCGCAATCGCGAGCACGAAACGTGGATCGACGTTCCTCGTCGCCGCATGTTTCAAAAGCGATTCGCGAAAGGGCGCCGGATAGAGAAGTTGAATCAACTCACGCGGCGCGAGATCGATCGCGTAGTCCGGCGGCATCGGCCTCCAGATCTGCTCGCCAAAGCGAACTGCTCCATTCGGAATTCCGGCCTGCAACGAGAGTGTAGCGATAGTGTAGTCGTCGTACTGTACTGCGGATGTTTTCGCGGTTCGTGCGGCGAGCAACTCGGGAAGCGCTTCGTCGTAGAGTCCGAGAAATAGAAGATTATCGACAAGCCCGTCGTGCGTTTTGGGATCAGGCGGTCGCTGAATCGCTGAAACTATGCCGAACGTGGGAAGCCGGTACGCGGCCAGTGCGTTATATGCACCCTGCAGATATTTCAAAGCCTCTGCGCGAAGCTGAGGATCGTTAGTGAGTCTCAGGCTCGACTGCGCCGCGGTGCGTGCTTGTTCAAACTGGCCTGCTGCGGTTGCAACCCTGCTATCGTTCAACAGCGAGTTGAGACGCATTCGCACGAGTGAACGAGACTTTTCACTTGATGCAAGGCCCAGGAGTCTTTGCGTGGCGCGAACGCCGTAGTACTCGTTACGCCCGTCAGGGATTGACAAGTAAGCCGCGATCGCTTCTTCGGTTCGTCCGAGTTGTTCGAGAGCATAGGCTCGGAGGAAGTTGATCTCAGCAGGGTTCGTGCCGCCTCCGACTCGAGTGCCACCCAGATCAGAAAGCTTCAACAGTTCATCAGCATCGCGTACGACCGTGGACCAGCTCCCCTGGGCCAGGTGAATGCGGAGTTGAGCAAACAACGCGAGCGCACCACCGAGATCGTTTTTGAAGCGCGTGCGTGTTTGGTGCACCCAGTTCAGCGCTTCCCCGTGACGACCGGCTTCGTGCAAAAGATCGATAATGTTTAAGTATGGACGCTCAGGATTTGGCGCGTCGGGGAAACGGTCGATATAGAGTTTGTAAGTTGTTACCGCGTCATCAATCCGTTTCATCCGGCCGTAGCTCGACGCTACGTAACCGAGTGCGTCGCGCGCGCTGGATGACTGTGGGTACGTGTCAAACACCTTCTGAAATAGTTTGACTGCATCCTCGTACTTGCCTTCGAGGTACAGGCCGCGAGCGATCTGAAACGTCGCGTTCGGAACAGTTGAGCTTTGCGGATAACGATCGATGAGCGACTGATAGTGGAAGCGCGCGCCGGCGAAGTCGCGATTAAACTGGTAGACGGAACCACGCAGCAGGTGTTCGGCTTCGGAGAAATTGCCCGGTGAGCCTTTTTCGAGTTGATCCAACTGCCGCACAGCTTCGAGTGCGAAATCGTCCGGACGCGAGGCATCCGGCATCTGCATCACGAGCTTTGTAAAAACATCGCGCGCCTCAGCCTGCTTTCCCGCACGCAGATGGGCTAAGCCAATCAATGCGGCGCCTTTGCGCGCGAGTTTGAGATTTTTGGAGAGCATCAAAGGCTTAGCACTGTTTGCCGCGCCCCCGAAATCGCCACTCTCGAAAAAACTCTCAGTCAGTCGCAGCGTTGCGGCTTCAAAAAGCAGATTTGAAGGCGCAGTGGCAGTGAGTTGTC
>JAICGZ010000057.1 GCA_025922875.1 Pyrinomonadaceae bacterium | reverse complement strand
GCCGTATACGAATACTGATCGACCGTCACAGCCAGACCGCGCGCACGAGCTTCACGCACGAGGCCCAGCGTCATCGGAGTCTGGCCCCACAGTTTCTTGTTACTGATCTTGAAGTGGGAGATCTCGACAGGCAGTCCTGCTTGTTCGCCGATCTGAATACTCTCCCGAATCGCGTCGGCTACCTTATCGCCTTCGTTCCGCATGTGCGTCGCGTATAGACCACCATGCTTCGCCGCTACGCGCGCGAGGGCCACAACTTCGTCTGTCTTTGCATAAGTTCCCGGAACGTAGATCAATCCGGTGGAAAGCCCGACCGCGCCGTCCTTCATGCCCTGCTCGACGACACTCTCCATCTGCTTGAGCTCTTCGGGTGTGGGAGCGCGATCTCCGAGACCCATCACTTTACGACGAACAGAACCATGACCGATGAGGGTTGCGAGATTAAGTGCGAGCACCTTTTCCTTGTTGCGCCCGAGAAACTCTGCCACATCGGTTGTTGATGATCCGCAATTTCCGGTGACAAGCGTGGTAACGCCCATCCGGACAAAGTTCTCAGCCGTGGGCAGGTTGTAGATCGATTCAACGTGTGTGTGGACGTCGATAAATCCGGGGGCAAGTATCTGTCCCTGGGCATCGATGGTCCTGGTTGCCGTATCTGGGCCAAGCTCACCACGGCGGCCGATGCGAGCAATGCGCCCGTCTTTGATTGCGACGTCTGAACGAAACCATGGATTCCCACTGCCGTCGACGATCCGAGCGTTAGTGATTACGAGATCATAGCGAGGCGCGGGAGCTTGTGCGTCAACGTGCAGGACCGCAAAGAGAGACCTGCCTATCACCAGCGCAACTAACACTAGTGCGGCAGACTTAAGGAGGAGACTCATTCTCACCGGTGCCTGTGTACGTTCGGACTGCTTTCTGAGTAGAAGAACGCCGATTATAGGCCCATAAGCTGGAATAATAATAGCTAAATGTTCTTATCTGTTTGATAAGAATGGCTGATGAGAAAAAAAGTCGTCTAAGTCTCTAAGTCTTATAGAACCTATACGACTATTTGATTTGCTTTCCGGCGGTAAAACCTTGACGGAATCTCGCGCAGGGATATACTGCCGCCATCGCCGCATTCAGTTTCCCTCCCGCCGATAACCAAAAGGAGGTCTCTCCATGTCAGCTTCCAAGTTACTGCTTGTAATCGTAGTCGCACTGTTTGCCGTCACCGCAGTGGCGCAAACCAGCACCTCTCGAATCACCGGCCGCGTGTTGGATGCGAAGCACGCATCGATTCCCGGGGCCACCGTCACCATCACAAACGAAGCCACCAATGTTTCGCAAACACAGACCACCACGGAGGCCGGCGTCTATGCGTTTGAGGCGCTTCCCGTCGGTGATTACACAGTGAGTGTCGAGCACACCGGCTTCAAGAAGTTTCTGAAAACCGGGAACCATCTTGAAGTCAATAATCCCCTAACTGTCGATGTGATGCTCGAAATCGGACAAGTCTCCGAAGTCGTAACCGTTCAGGGTGGTCCGGAGCAATTGCAAACGGCAAACGCAACGATGGGCAATGTGGTTGAGCAAAAAGCCATCGAAACGTTGCCACTCAACGGTCGCAATCCTTTGACGCTGTTGCTGCTCGAGCCTGGAGTCGTACAGCGATCGTTCGGTGGCGCTGGTTCCGGCGTTCACGTAAACGGTGCTCGGGATCGCGCGTACAACGTAACAATCGACGGCATCGAGGCAAATGAATCGAGTGTCCCGAATCCGGTATCGAACCTCTATCGCATCAATCCTGACAACGTACAGGAATTCAAAGTCACGACAAACAACGCGACTGCGGAAGAGGGTCGTAATAGCGGCGCGTCGATCTCGATTGCGACTCGCAGTGGCACCAGTGAATATCATGGGACGGCATTCGGGTTCTTCAGGAACGACGCCTTGAACTCCAACGAATGGTTCGCCAATGCTCAGAACACGCCCAAGCCAGTGATTAGAATGGGCCAGTACGGCTTTGAAGTCGGCGGGCCGATTAAGAAAAACAAGAGTTTCTTTTTTGGCAGTTGGCAGTACAACCGCGTCGACTTCACGCAACCGATCGATCAGACGTTTGGCATTCCCATCGTCTACACGGCCCAGGCACGCCAGGGCATTTTCCGATACTTTGTCCCGGATCCAAGTAACCCTCTGACCATAGCCGGCACGACCATTCTTCGTAACTCACCGTTACTGGTCGACCCCGGCACGGGATCACTACTTGTCCCTATCTGTGCTACTGCTACGAGCCTTCGCTGCGTTCGGGTCTACGACACGCGCACAGCCGGAAATAACACTCTAGCCAAACCACTCGACCCAGCCGTAGCGAGCCTCCTAAACTCTTTTCCGTTGCCAAACAACTTTACCTCCGGCGACGGATTAAACACGGCTACATTTCTGTGGAACCCGCCCACCGCGATTCGTGGTCCGGCAATCAACGTCCGTGTCGATCACAATTTCAACGAGAATAACAGCGTCTTTGCTCGTTACCTTTGGTCTGACTACAACACGCTGAAAGGCGATCCGCTGAACGGCCGGCCACAACTGTATCCGGAGAATCCACCGCTGGGTGAAGTGTTTCGTCGCACGTCGAATCTGGCGATTGGTTGGCGTCGAGTCATTTCACCACGCATCGTCAATGAACTGACCGCCGGATTTGGGCGCTTTGGTTTTCTGTTCACTCAAGGGGAGGCTAATCCGGCATGGCCGGAGGTGCCGCCGTATGACTTCACCAGTCTCAGCGAACCATGGATCAATACTCCGCGCACTGCGCGTTGGGTAACGACGCCACAGATTCTCGACAATCTCAGCGTGGTCCACGGTGCGCATGTATTTCGCGGTGGGATTAACTTTCGCTTTTACCGGCACGTTGATCAGCGGGGCCAACCGGGCGGCATCAACGTCACACCGTCCGTGACGTTCTCTCAAGCCAATCGAAATCCGTTCAACGCCGACGGATTCGCAACGGCGCAGGGCATTAATACGTCAAACGATGCAGGCACTTTGGGAAACCTAATCAACACCCTCTATGGCTTGCCCGCCAGGATTTCCCAAACGTTCATTGCTAATTTAAAGGACAATGTCTTCCTGCCCTTCAAGACTGGTGATAGCGTTACGTTGTATGCAGAAAAACATAACCTCGATCAATACAACCTCTATTTCCAGGATGAGTGGAAGGTCCGTCCGAACCTGACGTTGAACTACGGTGCGCGCTGGGAGATTAATCCACCGGCAAATACATCACCGCAGGAAAACGTGTTCGTCGCGAGCAGTCCGATTGCCGCGAGCAGCAATGTCACATTCGTGCCCGCCAAACGTTGGTACGAGGGCGACTTCAAATGGGCGATTGGACCACGGTTTGGCCTGGCTTACAGTCCGGATTTCAAATCCGGTTTGTTTCGGACGCTGTTCGGCGAGAATGGTCAAAGCGTGATTCGACTCGGTTATGGAATGGCCTTTGACACGATTTCGTCTTTTCAGGTAACAGCAGCGGCTGGAAGAACACCAGGGTTGGTCCAGTCTTGCACGACCACTTTTCCATTCTCGACTATTACGAATGGATGTGTGAACTCGCCCGACGTAAGCAAGACCGTGGCGGGCGGGTTTCCGACAGAGTTGCCGGCGCCGTCAGTTAAACCTTCAACATTCTTCACACCACCGGTGCAAACCAGGACCAATGCTCCTCCGATTACAGTGTTTGCGCCTGAGATGAAACTGCCCACTGTTCACGAATGGAATTTCGGCATTCAACGAGAACTGCCGGGTGATTTCGTAATGCAAGCTGCTTATATCGGACGTCGCGGCCAACGCCTGTTCATGGCATACGACATCAACCAGATTAGGGTAGAACCGATTCTGGAGTCGTTCCTTAAGCTGCAGGCAAACAATCGCGCACCTAACTGCCTGCCGAGTGGCGCCACTCGAAACCCCCTTCAAGCTCCATGTGTTCCCGTGTTTACGGCAGCACAAATACCTTTGCTCGCAGCCAACGTTGCCGGCATCAACGCCACTTTCGTTAACTCCACCACCACACAGGGAGAGTTGAACGTAAATAACGTCGGTAACCTGGCAAGGAGAATTGAAGACACGACCCTGGCGTTCAGACTGCGGCCGAACCAGCAGTTCAGTGTGATTACGCATCTGGACAACAGCGGCGACTCGAACTATCACGCGGCGCAGTTCACATTGCGGCGGCGGTTCAGCAGCGGGTTGGGTATGAGTCTGGCTTACACGTTTGGTAAGTCAATCGATAATCAGTCTGTCGATCCGGTGGGTGCCGCTTCAGGAGGAGGCTTGTCGACGACTAATTCGCGTACGCCGAATGACATTCGCGACTTTCGTCAAGAACGGGCTCGGTCTGACTTCGATCGCACTCAGGTATTCACGGGTGCGACAGTTTGGGAAGTCCCGCTTGGGCGTGGTCAAAGATTTCTTGGTTCCTCGCGCGGGATCGTCAATCAAATCATTGGCGGATGGACCATCAACACAATCTTTAATGTGATGAGCGGCGAGCCGTTTGCCGTTCGCAGCGGATCATTCACCGCAAACGGAAGCCATGAATCGCGCGCCGGCGTGCAGGCCCCCGTCAAACCAGAGCTTCAGGAACTGCCGGGTATCGCCGGTCCGGTTCTCTTTAAACCTGTCACTTTGACCACGTGCGGCGTTGATCTTACCCAGCCCTTCTGTCTTCCGGCGCCAGGCCAGGACGGCGCGGGTAGGAATATCTTCACTGCTCCGAGTTACTGGAACGTAGATCTCGGGTTTATCAAAACTTTTTCACTCACCGAAAGGGTGAAACTGCAGTTTAGAACCGAGATGTTCAATGCTTTCAATCATGCGAACTTCGATAATCCACGCGATGCATCCGTTGGTTCGCCAAGCATTCAGTCCAGTGTGTTTGCGCAAACTTGCTGCGCGGCTGTTGCACCGCCGTCGACGCAAACAATCGTGCAAACAGGTGAGGCCGCACGCGTGATTCAATTCGCGCTGAAGGTACAGTTCTAGTCACAAAACAAATAGGTCGTATAAGTCCTACGGGGACCTATACGACCTATTTTTTAGAAATTGAACTTCGCCACGAACTGCACCTTGCGTGATGTGCTGACCGTGTTTCCCAGAACCTGGCCGAATGAACCACTGGTCAGGATCAGGTTTGCATCGGGCACGGCGAACGAAGGAGTATTGGTCGCATTCTGAGCTTCAACGCGAATTTCGAGGTTGCGCGTCTCGTCAAAACTGAAGCGCTTGCCTAACGTCAGGTCAAGGTTGAACAACGGTGGGCCAGTGAAGAAGTTTCGGCCGATGTTGCTCGGCTCACCCGCCGCAGGCACGAAGAATTTCGCGCGTTGCTCGGCAGTGAAGAAAACGTTTTGACCATTCTCGAGCGTCATGCTTCCCATGTCGGGTGAACAGCCGTCACAACTCGCCGGCGTGAATACAACCTGCGAGAGTGTGTTGGATCCCGAGAAGACTGTGAAAGGTCTTCCTGAATACCTGCGCACCACACCCGCCACGTTAAAGCCACCGAGCAGGAAATCAGCAGTTCGACCCCAGCCTGCGCCCCAACGTTTTCCCTTCCCGATTGGAAGCTCGTAAAGCACGTAGCCTTGCAGCGCGTGGCGTCGATCGAAGTCAGATCGTGCGTAATTCAGATCGCGATTGTTGATATCAAACGGCGTGTTCGCCGCCGACTGTCCGGTTGCGCCGCCTCTGGTCAAGATCGCGAACGCCGGATCGAAGGAACGGGTGTCTTCAGATTTCGCCAGCGTATAGCTTGCCTGGAAAGCGAGTCCTTTCGAAGCACGCCGGCTGACCTGGATCTCGAGTGCGTTGTAACGTGAACGATCGTTGCTGTCGATCACGTTTACCGCGCCGGTGAATTGCGGATAAGGCTGGAAGAAGAACGGGCTGAATCCATTGGTGGTTAGAGTGGGTTGACCACGTAACGCCACCACGGGATTGAAATTTCCCTGAACGCTCTGCGCAATAATAAATGCCGCTTGCGCCACTCCCCCGGCCGTGACGAGACTGGTGGTGGTCGTGCCGTTGGGCAGTCTTACCGGCCCTGCCAACGTCTGACGCAGCAGAAACTGCGAACCGTTTTCACGGACGCCGTTCACAAACTGTGTGAGACCCGAGTGCCCGGCGAGCAGTTGATTGATCCTGTCGCTATTCCCCGTTTTTCTTAACTCTTCGAAGTCAGCGAGAAACCCGTTCCTCGTATAGTCCACCTGGTTGACATCGTAACCACCGAAGAGGTTTCGTCCCTGCCGGCCGATGTAATTGATCTCCAAAACATTCTTCCAGCCAATCTCACGCTGGAAACTGATCGCATACTGGTGCGTTCTCGGGTACACAAGATCCGGATCAACCACATTGAGCGTACCTACGCCGAACGCCGCCGGCTGGCGAAATTGCAATGGAGTAACGTCGTTTGAGTTCAACTCCGGTACACCTTGCCGCAGTAGACCACCGTTTTGCCCGAAACTGTTGTTTATCACGGCGCGTGTCAGACCAGGAGCGCTCTGGAAGATGAATGATGAGAAGAGGAAGGTATTGGTCCGGTCGTACGCCAAACGATAATTCCCGCGGATCGAGGTTTTGCCGTCACCAGTCGGGTCCCACGCAACGCCGAGTGAAGGAGCAAACTGGAACCAGGAATCGTCGTACAACTTCCCTTCGCCGAAACGAAAACTGTTGGTCGCAGGCTCACCCAAACCCAATCGTTGCTCCGGCCGGAGTACTATATCGTTTGGTGCTCGAGGCGATAACCTCATCTCCCAACGCAGACCTAAATCGAGTGTTACGTTGCGAGCTATCTTCCAGGTATCCTGAGCAAAGAAATCGTATTCCGGATAGTGTGCCTCATAGTTGAAGCGCGTCCGGCCTGGTCCAAAGGTATTGTCGTCGATTGCGACAAATGCCTGGTTGATCTGGCCGACACGCCCTAAGAGATCGTTGATCACGCTGTCGAGACGAGAGCGATCAGCTCCGTTGATGCCCGGCACAAGTGTGTCTGGAGTGTTCTGGGTTCTGAACGAAGCGGGCACAGGGTTCTGTCCAGTACCCAAAAAGATTCTGGCTCTTGTTAGAACGCCGGCTACCGCGCTGCGATCGTCGACGTGTTTTTGAAAACGCAGGTTAGTGCCAAACTTGAACGCATGCGAGTTGCGGATGTATGAAAGGTTGTCGACAAACTGCCAGGTCGTGATCGTGCGCAGGTTGTTCACCGGCTCCTCAAGATTGAGCGGATCATTCGGCACGTTAAGAATCACCGGCGGATTCTCTCTCGGATCAGGGTTATTGAAACTAAATGTGAAGCGGTTGAAACCGGCTACAAACTCATTCACGACCCGCGGAGTAACTGTCCAGCGATGGTTCACCGCGAGATTGCGTGGAGTGCGATAGGTGTCAACAAAGTTTGGAATACCCGGAAACTTCTGCAGCCCACCATTTGCGTTATCGCCGAGCGTGTTCTGCGCGCCGTGTGCCCAGCGGACGTAGATCGCATGACGATCGTTGAAGTAATGATCGATCTTGGTGGTGAAGTCATACTGCCGCTCAGTTTGAGGCGCGACAAAACCGAAACCTGCGGTATTCAGGCCATCGCCGACATTGAAATTATTCGGCAAGGGCGTAAACCCGATTATGAAACTGGTGGTGGGATCTGGTCCAAGCCCCAACGGATTCGGAAAGATATTGTAAGAACGAATCGTTCGACCAGGCAGCGGGTTACCGTTTGCATCGACTGACGGGTTGTCTTGTATAGCATTGCGGTTTACGCCGCCCTGCACGTAACGAAAGATACCGTTGCGAGCCTGCTGAGTGTAAACGGTGCGATTAACAAAAAAGCTCTGGCTCGTGCGCAGGAGTTGGAGATTTGCGAAAAAGAAAGTTTTGTTTTTGCCGTTATAGAGAGAAGAGCCGCCTTCGCCGGGGCGCGGGAAATACACCGGACCGCCGATCGACCCGCCAAAGATATGTTGTACAAACTGCGGTCGCCGCGCGCGGTTAATGATGTTGTTGTATTCGTTCGCGTGGAATCGCGGCGTCTGGTAAAACTCGAATAACGACCCGTGAAAGTCGTTAGTGCCGGACTTAGTCACGAGAGTAACTTGCGCGCCGCTGCTTCGTCCAAGGTCGGCAGTGAAATTACTCGTCACCACCTGAAACTCCATCAGCGAATCAGGGTTCGTGCGAATGGGCGTGAAATTTGATCCGCCGGCGCTCGTCTCGTTGATGTCGATGCCGTCCAAAGTGAAATTGAATGCGCGGTCGCGCGCACCATGAACGTGAACGCCGCCGCCTGTGTTTGAGCCGGTGACCACTCCGGGTTGAAAGTTAATGAACTCGAGTGGATTGCGGCCGCGATTGCCGACGATCGGCAGAGTGACAAGGGTGCGCTGCTCGACGGTGTTGCCGAGATTTCCGGAGCTGCTCGTTTGCACGGCCTCTGCCGAACTCACGATCTGGACCGTCTCCGCCAAACCTCCAACCTCGAGAGTGAAGTTTACAGTCACGGGTTGGTTGATGTTCGCCGTATTGCCAACTGAAACAGCCTTCTTGAATCCCTGTTTCTCAACTGCAACCGTATACTTACCTGCCTGCACCGAGTCGAACACGTAGTTGCCACTGCTGGTCGACTCAGTTGTCAGCGAGGCCTGCGTGGATTCGTTGATGAGCGTCACAACCGCGCCGGGAACTACGGAACCTTTTTCGTCAACGACGGTGCCGGTCACGCGTGATGCTGTTCCCTGGCCGCTTGCAACTGCAATGAGACAAAACGCCAAGAGCAAAAACGCAAGAATTGGTCTTCTCATGTCGTCCTCGCTTTGAAAGTCGGGGTTGAGATACGAAATTTCGGACGGATTATATATTTCTCGTGGGATAAATCTAGCTAAAGATTTTTATCATTTTGATAAGAATGGCTGATGGCAAGATTACGTGGGATATTATCCTTTACATCTTGTAAAATCCTGAATCCTGTCCAGTTGATGATCGACACAAGAACGGCATATCGAATAGAAGACGTGCTGTCCGTATTGAACTTCGCGGAGACTGCAGCACATGCCGGATCTTATGTCGCCGTGATGCTCAGCTATGAAGCAGCACCGGCGTTTGATTCGGCACTGGTCACACACAAGCCGTCGGACTTTCCGCTCGCATGGGCTGCAGTGTGTGAGCAACCAACAGACTTCATCACAGAACAGAACTCAAATTCTGTTTCAAACTCGTGGGCGCCCAGTGTGAGTCGTGATGAATACGATCGCGCGGTAGGTCGAATCAGAGAATTGATTGCGGCAGGCGACACTTACCAGGTCAACTACTCGTTTCCATTAACCTCAACCTTCAGCGGAGATCCTTACGCGTGGTATCACGATCTGTGTGTGGCTCAGGGTGCGCAGTACTCAGCCTATCTCGATCTGGGACGTTTTAAAGTGCTTTGCTTGTCGCCGGAATTATTCTTTGAGCGCCATGGAAATCATGTCATCACCAGGCCGATGAAAGGCACGGTCCGCCGTGGCCGCTGGCTGGCGGAAGATCGAGAACTGGCTCAGTGGCTGCAGCAATCGACGAAGGACCGCGCGGAGAATGTCATGATTGTCGATCTGCTGCGCAACGACCTCGGCAAGGTTTCAGTTCCGGGCAGCGTGCGCGTGTCGTCGTTGTTCGATCTCGAACGTTTCGAAACCGTTTGGCAAATGACCTCGACAGTCGAGTCTACCCTGAAAGATGGAACGAGTTTAGTGGATCTGATGACTGCGTTGTTTCCCTGCGGTTCGGTCACGGGCGCACCGAAGATTCGCACGATGCAGATCATTCGCCAGCTCGAACGCTTTCCGCGCGGTGTATACACGGGAGCAATCGGGTTCTTAAAACCGGGCGGCGATTGCGTCTTCAACGTCGCCATCCGCACCGTCGTCATTGACACTGAATCGAACGTAGCAACTTTCGGCGTGGGCGGTGGAGTGACGATCGATTCAACAGCCGAGCGTGAATACGAAGAGTGCCTGGTGAAGAGCCGTTTCCTGCATGCCTCGCCGGTGGCGTTTCAGTTGTTCGAATCGATCCTGCTGGAAAATGGCCAATACTTTTTACTGGCGCAGCACCTCGATCGGCTCAGAAACTCTGCTGACTTTTTCGGGTTTAGGTTCTGTGAGAAAGAGATCGAATCGATCCTGGCTGGCGTCGCTGCCGGAAATCCATCGGGCTCATTAAAGGTAACAGTTACGTTGTGGAAAGACGGGCAGATCGAAACTGAAACTTCCGCGGTCGCGAAGCGGGAACCTTGGCGCGTGGCGCTGGCGACTCAGGCCGTCAACTCGTCGGACCGTCTCCTGTTTCATAAAACCACGCGCAGAGATTTCTACACCGCCCAACTCGAAGCGCGGCCGGATTGCGATGACATCGTCTTCTGGAACGAGAAGAGCGAGATCACGGAATCGAGCATTGCGAATGTTGTCGTTTCAAGAGATGGTCAACTCTTCACGCCGCCGGTTGAGTCAGGACTGCTGGCAGGTACCTTTCGAAATCAGTTGCTGGCGGAAGGAAAGATCAAGGAGCGCGTGATTACGATTCCGGAATTTGAACGCGCGAATGAAGTGTTTCTGATCAACTCCGTTCGTAAGTGGATCCGGGCCATCTCAGCTTGAGCTTGACCAAATTTTTGAATGCCCCTATAAATTTTCGGATCTCCAGTCTCGTTTTTAACGGCGAAATGAAAGCTTTCTCACAGCGAAATCGCTGGGCTCTTGTTGGCTGTCGACTTGCATAGGAATTTTCTCCACACAGTTCTTCGCATTTGTACATTTGTAATTAATACCCACTCGGCCAGGAAAACTACAATTCACTTCCCTTAGGAGGCACGTATGACTCGCTTTTTGACTGGCGTTCTTCTCCTAGCATTAGCTTTGTCTCTCTCCCTAACTGCCTCAGCTCAGGTCACAACGAGCGGTCGCCTAACCGGGGTGGTAACAGATTCTCTGGGCGCTCTCGTGCCTAGAGCCGATGTTGAAGCGATACAAAATGAGACCAAAACCTCGTTCACGACAACAGCAAACGAAGAGGGCAGCTGGTCGATCCCGTCCGTACCAAACGGCACGTATACGATCACTGTCTCCGCTCCGAACTTCAAGAAGACGGTAATCAAGAATGTAAAGGTAGACGCCGGCCAGATAGCATCAGCAAACGCCACGCTGGAACCCGGCGGCGCCAATGAGCAGATTGTAATAACTGGCGGTGGCGAGATCCTTCAAACTGAATCTGCGAATGTCGCCACCACGATAACCGGCAAGCAGATTACAGAGCTTCCATTCGTCACCCGCGACGCTCTCCAACTCGTGCTAAATCTACCAGGCGTGCAAACGCCCGGCGTGCCGCGAACATCGTCGATCAATGGATTGCCAAAAGGCTCCGTGAACCTGACGCTGGACGGGGCGAATATTCAGGACAACTTCCTGCGCAGTTCGGATGGGTTCTTCACACAGGTGCAACCGAAAGCCGACGCGGTCCAGGAAGTCACCGTTTCGACCGCCGTGCCGGGAGCTGAAAGCGGCGGCGAAGGCGCGGTTCAGGTTCGTTTCGTAACTAAGTCGGGAACGTCTGAATTCCATGGCGGCGGTTTCTGGCAATACCGCTCGCCGCGATTTAATTCGAATTACTATTTCAACAATATCGATGGTTTGCCGCGCGACAGTCTGTTCCTGCGACAGTACGGCGGCCACATCGGCGGACCGATCATTATTCCGAAGCTATTGAAGAGCCGAGAACGTGCGTTCTTCTTCATAAATTACGAAGAGTTCAAACTGCCGCAAGCTTACGGATCACTTTCGGCAGTCGGAAACATTCTTGTGCTCACGCCCGAAGCCCGTCAGGGTCTATTCACTTACAGAGACTCGGGTGGCACAGTCCGGACCATCAACCTTCTTAATCTGGCGGCCTCGAAAGGGTTTCCGGGAACCATCGACCCGACGATTGGCGCCGGCCTCGATATTGTCAACGCGGCTGTTCGCTCCGAAGGCGCCTTAAAGAGCCGCATCGCAGGGGCCAACGACTTTAACCGGCTTGACTATCAGTTCCAGGATCCAGGCACGAACACTCGCCGTTTTCCAACCGCCAGGTTCGACTGGAACATCACCAAGAATCAACATCTCGAATTTATTCACAATTACCAGTTCTACTATTCAACTCCTGACGCGGTAAACGGTCAGAACAGCGTAGCGCCCGGTCAGGGGATCGTAGTTGGTACACCCGGTGTAACCGGATCGATTTATCGCAACTCGTTCTCCTTCGTGATGGCCCATCGCTGGACTATCAATGATCGCGTCGTCAACGAAATACGCGCGACTTCGGGAGGAAACGGCACATCCGTGTTTACGCGCGAGTTTGGGCCGGGACTATTCGACTTCTGGGGCGGGTACGCGGTAGCAACCGGGACCTTCCTTGGTGCGCAGGGTAATGGCACCGGCGCTTTCTATAATCGCCGCACCACATCACGGCGCAATACTCCGACGAAAGGTTTGACGGATAATGTCACCTTCATCAAGGGCACGCACACTCTGAATATCGGCGCGTCGTTCTTACGTATCAACTCCTTCACTCAGGCGGCGGGTACACAACTGGTTCCCCAATTGGTACTCGGAATTACTTCTGACGATCCGATGAACGCCACCGTGTTCACCAACACGGGTTCGAATCCCAACTTCCCCGGGGCGAACGCTACACAACTGGGAAACGCTCAATCGATCTACGCAATCCTGACGGGACGCGTGAGTGCAATCAATCGCTCGGCTTCGCTCAACGGTGATACGAAGAAGTATGCGTTTGATAGCTTCACCGAATACAACCATCAAAACGAATGGGCGTTTTATGGACAGGACTCGTGGAAAGTTCGGCCGAATCTAACCGTGAATTATGGCCTGCGTTGGGAATTCGAACCCTCTCCGGTGAACGACAATCTTGTCTACACTCGAACGGGCTACGATGGAATCTTTGGCGTTTCCGGAGTCGACAATCTTTTCTCGCCGGGCGTTTTTGCCGGGCAGCCGACTCAATTCCGCCTGCTCGGTGAAGGCGAAGAAGGTTACCCGATGCGACTCGGTGATTTTGCACCGTCGTTTGGTTTCGCCTACAGGCCGGACTTCAAATCAGGGTTTCTTAAACACCTGACGGGCGACGCTGGACAGACCGTGATCCGCGGCGGTTATTCGATCGCTTTCACCCGTGAAGGCTTCAATGCATACACGGCAATGTTCGGCGCAAACGAAGGCGGAACGGTAAATCTGAATGTGAGCCCATCACTAACCCCGGGAATTTTCCCGGCTGGTAGCGTGCTGTTTCGTAACGGAAACTTCCCCGCGCTTGCACCACCGGCAGACACAAGCAAGTATCCGTTTACACCTGCCTTTGGAAGTGCAGGCGGTTCAAACGATTTCGATTCGAATTTGAAAGCCGGTTACACGCAGTCTTTCTCATTCGGCGTGCAACGCGAACTCAACAGGAATACCGCGGTTGAAGTCCGTTTTGTACGTACTCGCGGAACACACCTCTGGCGGCAGTTCGATCTGAACGAAGTGAACATCTTCGAGAACGGCTTTCTGACTCAATTCAAAGCCGCCGCCAATAACCTCGCCATCAGTCGAGCAAACAACAAAGGTGACAACTATGGCAACCAGGGATTGCCGGGACAGGTCAATGTTCCGCTGATCACTGTCGGCCTGAATTCATCAACCAACTCAACGATGGTGACACGCCTGCTACAAGGACAAGCGGGCGCCGCCGCGAACACGATCGCCTTCAACCTGAGCAACATGAACCGGCTGATTAACGCGGGCCTGATTCCATTTACAACACTGCCCGCCGGCACCGCTTGCGTCTCAGGAAATATAGCGTCGCAAACCTGCAAGGTTTCCAACTTCTTCATCGTCAATCCGCAAACAACCGGTGGCGCATTCCTGATGACACAGGGTACTGATACTTCATTCAACGCCCTCCAAATCGAGGTGCGACGACGGTTGTCCGACGGGTTGCTGTTCCAGGGCAGTTATCAATACGGGAAGGCATTATCCAATGCCTTTGTCTCGTCGTCGTCGGTGTTCTCGCAACCACGAACGATGCGGAATCCGGGACTGGATCGCGATTTCTCTCCCTGGGATGTGCGTCATGCGTTCAAGTTTGACTACATCTATGAACTGCCCTTTGGTCCTGGGAGAAGGTTCTTCACCTCGAGTAATCCAATCGTTCGCCGCATGATTGGCAACTGGCAGATCGGCGGTGTTACCAGAATTCAATCGGGGCCGGCCACGCTGCTTACCAGCGGCGGTCGCGCGACGGTGAACCAGTTTGATGCCGGTGTGATCCTTCATAACATGACCTTGAAGCAATTCGAAAAGATGGTGCAGATTCGAAAGGATCCGAGTGGCATCGTTTACTGGTTACCGAAGGATGTGATCGACAACACGATCGCGGCTTTCGCGAGTCCCACGGGTACGCCGTTAGATCCCAACAAACCGTACATCGGTCCTCCGTTGACACCCGGCGTTCTCGGCGAACGCATTGTCTTCCATGGACCATCGACGGCGCGTTTTGACTTTAACGTTCTCAAACGAATTCCGCTGACGGAAAAAGTAAACCTCGAAGGCCGAGTCTCGTTCTTAAACGCCTTCAATCGCGCGAACTTTTTCCTCGGCGACTCCGACTCCACCATTCGCAGTATCAGTGCCGCGTCGACCGCCTTCGGTCAAACCCGGTCTGCCTATCGCGATATCACGGTTTCGGGAACAAACGATCCCGGGGGGAGACTGATCGAGTTTCAGTTCAGACTCAACTTCTGATTGCTCTGGTAAATTTAGGCCACGGATAACACGGATGTTTTTTGGATCAGCGCTGATCTTTTAAATAATCCGGGTTATCCGTGGCTAGTTCTTCGTGGCGGCTTTTAACTTATCGATTTCGGCTTTGATCTGAATTGCGTTGGTGGCTCCGGGTACGTCCTTTAGATATTGTTCGAAGGCCCTCAGCGCCGCGGCTTGCTTCTGTTGCATGAGATAGAGTTGGCCCAGGAACATCTGCGCGTTGCCGGCGCCTGCCCCGGCTAATTCGTATGAGCGAAGTAACGACTTCTCAGATTCTTCCAGGCGATTGAGTTGAAGCAAAGTTGCGCCAAGCAATAGATGAGCGTTAGCGGCTGTGTCGTTAATCGTGACTGCCTTTTTCAGTTCTACAGCAGCCTCGTCAAATCGATCCTGGCGATTGAGAATCACTCCAAGCTTAAAGTGGAGATCGACCTGGTTGGAATTATCAGTTACCGGCTCATTCAACACTCCGCGCAATACCTGCTCTGCTTTGGTTAAATCGGCCACACCCGAAAGCGCGTCAGCATAAGACAAAGCCAACCCTTTCATCGAACGATCTTTCTCATACAACGGCGCCAGTATCTGAACTGCTTCTTTATGCTGACCTTGCCTTTGCAACACAACACCGAGGTTGAGATGTGCAAGATAAAACTTCTCATCGACTTTTACTGCCTGCGCAAAGAGCTCGGTTGCTTCCGCTAGTTGGTTCAACTGAAGATAAAGAACACCAAGATCATTCAGCGCGCGAAGGTAACGCGGCGATCGTTTGATGGCGCGCTTGAGTTGCGTTATGGCTGTCTCAATTTGACCGTCGGCCAGCGCCTTAATTCCGGCTTCGTAAGCAGCAATAGCATCTTTATGGACACCGGCGTCCGCGGCGCTAACCACGCCCGGAGCCGTTTTCGATTTCCCCGTGAACGGTCGAAGGAATACTGGCGTGTAGACCGGCGTACTCCGCAAGATGCGAAATCTGGCGACCGTTGTGTCGTACGTCGCCCCATCAGTTTCGACTGTGACTATGTAATCAGCGTCGCGGATCAGATCGCCTGTAACCTGAAATTTACCCTTGATATCAGTGAACACGATCTCGATGCGTCCATCGTCTCGCGTTAAGGTGAAACGTATGGGACGAGACGGTAGAGTGCCGCCAGGCATAAATATCTGGATCGCAGGTGGCGCCTGACTGAATCCGGTTTCAGCGAGCGCGAGGACAAGAACTGCGAGGATAAGGGACGGACCAAACCGGCGATGTTTTAGCCATATCATAGAAAAGGATCCACAGATTACACCGATTGTCGAAAAAAATCTGCGTAATGTGTGGATTGCTTCTACTGATACAACAAGGCGGCGACGCGTGCGCGTCGAAACTCCTGCAACCCGGTGTTCCATGAGGCGACGATTTCTCTCGCGCTCTCACCACGCTTCACGCGCTCCAGCGTATCCGCATTCACCAGCAGCCGCAGATACTTATCAACCTGCCAGTCATTCGGATACAACTTTCGCAGCGCGAGCGCCATTTCAATCCCGGTGAGCAACGGACGAAACGCTGCGCGATCGGTAATGATGATGTTCACGCCGCCACATTCGACATCTTTGAAGACCGAAGCGCGAGGCGTAAACCGCACCGGCACAAACCTGACACCCGGTGCGCCGCGTTGATTCAGATAGTCGGCGAGTTTGTCGGGCAGTATCCACGGCGCGCCGACGATTTCAAACGGCGTATCGGTCCCACGACCAACGGAAACATTCGTCGTCTCGAGTAGACCAACGCCGGGATAAAGCGTGGCCTGAGTCAGGCTGCGCATGTTTGGCGACGGATTGATCCAGGTGAGATTGGTCTCGTCAAACCACATCGAGCGCCGCCAGCCTTCCATCTTTATCACTCGTAGATCAGCGCCGATGTTGCGTTGTTGATTGAATAGCCGGCCCAACTCACCGATCGTGAGTCCGTGTCGGGTTGGGATCGTGTGATACGAAGTGAATGAGAGCTTGTCCTGGTCAGCGATCGGGCCTTCGACATCAACGCCGCCGATCGGATTCGGCCGGTCCAAAACAAAGACCGGCAGTTTCGCTTTCGCGGCTTCTTCCAACAGGTTACCGAGCGTCGAGATGTAAGTGTAAAAACGTGCACCAATGTCCTGAATGTCAAAAACCAAAGCGTCGAGATCTTTCAGTTGCTCGGGCTTTGGTCGACGTGTTTCGCCGTATAAAGAATAAATAGGTAACCCGGTGACTTCGTCCTTTGAATCCGAGATGTTCTCATCGGCAACTCCTCGAATACCGTGCTCGGGAGAAAAGAGTGCGACGAGTCTCACGCCCGGTGCTTTGCTGAGCACGTCGATCGTCGGGCGGCCTTCGCGATCGCGACCGGTGTGATTAGTAACCAAACCGATTCGCATGCCGGCCAGTGGCTTGAAGTTGTCTCGCTCGAGCACGTCGATTCCATTCAACACTTTCGCCGAAACTCCCTCGTTACGAAAGGCAAACTGCTCGAGACTTTTGACAACTTCGGTGTAGTAATCCGCTGACTGCTTTCGAGCGCGTTCGACTGCAACTGTGTCAGTTACTGCGCCCGCGACGATTGAAGCAACGCGCCCGCGCAGTGGTCCAACATCACCCTTTCCATCCGGATGAACTCGATTACTCAAAAACACTACAAACATCTCGCTCGCCGGATCGATCCACATCGACGTGCCTGTGAAGCCCGTATGGCCAAACGAGCCAAGCGGAAACAAATCGCCTCGATTCGTCGAGAAGGTGGTGTTCATGTCCCAACCGAGTCCGCGGGTGCTGCCGCTATTCGAAATGAGTCGCGGGCGCGTCATCTCGGCGATGGTCAGAGGGGCCAGGACACGCACGCCATCGAACGATCCTCCGTTCAGGATCATCTGGCAGTAGATAGCGAGATCATTGGCAGTCGAAAAGAGTCCGGCGTGTCCGGCAACGCCGTTCATGCGATATGAAGTGGGATCATGGACCTGGCCACGCAGCCATCGTTCACCTTCAGCGCCGGCGTTTGCAGCAGTGTCGCCGAGATACCTCAACTGGCCGCGACGCCTTTCAGTCGGCGCGATTCTCGTTTGCAATGAGGAACTCGGACGAAAGCCGGTGCTCGTCATGCGCAGTGGTTCGAAGATGTTCTTTTGTGCAAACTGGTCCAACGGCATTCCACCAACGCGCGCGACGATTTCGCCTAACGCAATGAAACCGATATCGCTATAGGTGAAGCGGCTGCCGGGAGGGTTGCGTATAGGCTCTGCGATCAATCTCTTGATCGCTTCGTCGTAGCCGGTCCAACGTTCACGTAGATCAAAGTCCGGGGCGTAACCTGAGATGTGAGTGAGCAGTTGTTCAATTGTGATTCGATCTCTTCCCTCACCTTTCAGTTCGGGAATGTGAAGTGAAACCGGATCGCTCAAACGCAGCTTTCCACGTTCGACGAGGATCATGATGCTCGTTGCAGTGGCGACGACTTTCGTGAGACTTGCGACGTCGAAGATCGTGTCTGGAGTCATCGCCTCATGCGATGGTTCGAGGACGCGAGCGCCGTAAGACTTTTGCCAGACGAGGCGTCCTTTGCGACTGACGAGGACCACTGCACCCGGCAGTCGTTTGTTGGAGATCTCCTCGTTGATGACGGCGTCCATCTGCGCGAGGCGCTCGGTGGAAACCGAGACTGATTCCGGACTGGCAACAGGGAGTTGAGCCAGGCCGGTGTGGACAAGCAGCAGGATAAGGACGAGGGGCGAAATAATTTTAGTGTGACGCATGTGTTTGAAACTTTTTCGCGCAAAGGCGCAAAGAGGGCAAAAGCCGCGAAGGTAAATCCAGTTCTTCTTTGCCATCTTTGCGCCTTTGCGGGAAAACTATTTCTTAAGTTGTATCCCCGTGCCGCGCGGGTAAAGTCCCGGCAGCGATATCGGAAGCTTACCAACCACATCAATCTCGCCCAGCAACGCGCGCGCGACTGCCTGCTGCAAGCTCGGCATATCACCATACGCCACCAGGTACGTCCCCAGTCCGGGGAAGCTCTGCAACAGATAAGGATTCCCAAAACTAATCCCCACGATCGGCGCCTTAGCATCGATCAACGCCGATAACGCACGCGTTCCCGACTCCGGTAACCCCACGCTCAACACCTGCCCTGACCGCACGCGGCCGTACAGCGAAGCAAACACAAGATCCGCGGACTTCGCACGTTCGATAGCTTTCTGCACGTCCTGCTCTGTCGATCGTTCGTCGAGCACAACTGTTTCCAGTTTTACACCACTGCGGTTGAACCTTGTGACAAAAGCGTTGGTGACCCAGTTGCGATCCTCGCCGTTAGTCACTGCAAGATTGAACACGCGCGACTCAGGCTTGAGATTTTTCAGCGGCAGACGTTTGTCTTCGTCGCGAACAAGCGTGACCGCGTGTTCGGCAATCTCCGTCGCCAGGGCGAGGACGTCCGGGCTGCCGACGACGCGATCTATCGTGTCGACGGGCGTAATCCGCTGGTCCACCAATCCCAGGTCGTACTTTGCAGCCAATATCCTTCGCGCCGATTCCTCGACGCGCTGTTCCGTGATGCGTCCACTCTTCACCGCATCGTGCACACCGCGAAATGAAGCATCAACGTCAGTCGGCTTCAGCAACATGTCGGCGCCCGCTTCCAAAGCACGAACAGCCGCCTCTTCCTGTGTGAAATAGATCGTCAAACCGCTCATGCTCAACGCATCGGTCACGATCATTCCTGAGAACTTCAGATCATTCCGCAGTATCTTGCCCAGGACCGGAGACAACGTCGCGGGCATCGCCACCTTCTCTTCAATGATCTCGCCGGCCTCGTTAGTGTCAGTGGGTTTAACTTTGATAGATCGCGGCAGAGGTTTCACCGTAGTCGCATCGATCTGCGGCAAACCGATGTGGCCCACCATCACTGCGCCCACTCCCGCCTTCACCGTCGCTTGAAAAGGAACAAACTCAACCGTGTTCAAGCGCTCACGTCCGACATTGATCTCGGGCAAGCCACGATGTGAATCGACTGCCGTATCGCCATGTCCGGGGAAATGTTTGGCCGTTGCGATCACACCCGCTGCCTGCGCGCCTTCGGTGAAGGCTGCGGCAAAACGAGATACCTCAACCGGGTCTTCTCCGTACGAACGAACATTGATTACAGGATTGGCCGCATTGTTGTTTACGTCGACGACTGGCGCGAAGATCTGATGCACACCGAGCGCACGCGCTTCTCTTGCAGTTATCTCACCCTGGCGTCGCGCATACTCCGGGTTACCGGTGGCAGCAACCGCCATGTTCCAGGGAAAGTTGACTGTATCGTCGAAGCGCATTCCCGCTCCGGCTTCGAGATCCGCCGAGACGAGCAATGGATAACGGGCCAACTGTTGCATTCGATTCGAGAGAATCACCGACTCGTAAACCGGTCCTCGGAAGAGAATGAGTCCGCCGACCTTGTTGTCTTCGATGTGATGTTTGAGCGTACGAAACGCCTCGGACTCCTGGTTAAGAAAAGTAGCATTTAAGCCGACGGAGATCAGTTGACCGATCTTTTCTTCCAGCGACATCTTACGAAGCACATCGTTGGCCCACTTCAATGCCTGTGGTGACGGATCTCGTTTGAAGGCATTGACCTTTACAGGCGCCTGCGGCTGGACCGGCAGGGCAGCCAAACCGAGCAGGACCATGATTAAGATGGCGGAAAGATATCGATTGAAGTTCCTCATTATCAGTCCTTGTCTGGTATAGGTCCTAAAGGACCGATTGGATCTAAAGTCTTGACGGCTGGCGAGAACGCAAAGCTAGCTAACCAGGCGACCACAAAAGTTATTAAGCTGCCCAGAAACACGTACCACGTCCACGCAGTCTTCGTCCCCAGAAAAACGTAAAGCATCGAGCACATGCTTACCAGCATGCCGATCAACGCCGGAGTCTGACTGACTCGACGCAGAAAAGCGCCAACTAAAAACACACCCAGGATCGGACCATTGATCAGCGAAGTGATCGAGAGCGCCTGATTTATTGCAGATCCCGGCTGATTGCGGATAGCCAGCGCAACGCCGATCTGCACGATTCCCCAAATCAATGTCAGCAGGTGCGAGACTCTCAGGTAGTGCTTGTCGTCTCGCGCCGGTCGAAATGGTTTGTAGAGATCGTTCACCGCTGTTGCAGCTATTGAATTGAGTGACGACGACATCGCCGCCGCAAAGATTGCTGCTACAACCAACCCGGAAAGTCCGGTCGGCATGTATTTCGTGATGAAGTCGGGAAAGACACGGTCGCCGCCGGTGAAAGGGAAAGCTGTGGATGTAGCAGTCGCGTAAGCCGGATCGGTAAACGGTTGATAGAACGCGAACAGCAAAACTCCGATAAAGAGAAACCCGATAAATTGGGCCAGTACGATGCCGCCGCTCGTCAACAGCGCAACGATCGCCTTGCGCGGGCGATCCGTGCAGAGATAACGCTGCACGAGATACTGGTCTGTGCCGTGCGTGCTCATCGTCAAAAAGCAGCCGCCGATCAGTCCTGACCAGAAAGTGAAAGTTCGCGTGTGATCGAACGTAAAGTCGAAGAGAGAATACTTGCCAACCTGAGCTGCGAATGAGTTCACAGTGGCCAGGCCACCGTCAATTGAACTAATGAGCACTATCGCGGCGGCAATAGCGCCGGCGATGTAGATTCCTAACTGGACCACCTCGACCCAGATCACTGCCTCCATGCCTCCGAAATACGTGAAGATGACCATCGCGAGGCCAATCAGGATTATTGAGCCGGCGATGATGGTCCCCGAGTTCGCCGCGGGTTGAAAAGAAGCGTACACGGCCGCGAGAACGATGGCAGTCAGCAGTAGTCGAATGCCGTCGGCGATGTTTCGCATCACGACGAAGAGTGACGCGGCGACCATCTTTATCTTGCCGCCGAAGCGCTGATCGAGCAGTTGATAGACCGTGAGCAACTCGCCGCGAAAGTAAGACGGGATAAAAAGAAGCGAGATGACGATTCGACCGAGCAGGTAGCCAAAAACCAACTGGAGGAACTGGAAGTTCCCGCCGCGCGCGAACGCTATGCCCGGCACGGAGATGAACGTGATAGTGGAGGTTTCGGTGGCGACGATCGAAAACGCCACTGCCCACCAGGGCACTGCACGATCGCCGAGAAAATAGTCGCTCGTCGTCTTCTGTTTCCGACCAAACCAGGCGCCAAACAGGACGATCCCAATCAGGTAGCCGAAGATAATTATGAGATCGAGAAGCTTCATTTATTCGGAATGTTTCCTCGCAAAGGCGCAAAGAAGAACTCCTTGACTTACCTTTGCGCCTTTGCGCCTTTGCGAGGAAACTACATGTTCCTGCCGCGACCCCTGATCGTTTCGAGCGCGACTTTCAAATTAAATCCCGTTCCTTCGAGCGCGGCAGTTGCTGTCTCACGGTCCACACCCGTTTCCGCAACTATTATCCGCACGGCGCGCTCGCGCAGCTTCACGTTCCGCGCTTGCAGGTTCGACATGCGGTTGCCGCTCACGTAGCCAAGCCGCACCATCGTCGCTGTCGAGATCATGTTCAGAACCATTTTTTGCGCCGTGCCCGCTTTGAGCCTGCTCGATCCCGTGAGCACCTCTGGTCCAACTACGGGAACGATGCTCAACTCCGCCGCCTCTGTAATCGGCGATCCCGGAACACACGTTAGGGCAACAGTAAAGGCGCCAAGCGAACGCGCGAAGGCGACGGCGCCGACAGTATAAGGAGTGCGACCTGAAGCTGCGATTCCGACCAGCACATCGCCCGCCGCGAAGCCTCGCTGTCTTAGATCAGCGCCACCGGCATCTGCATCGTCCTCCGAAGCTTCAACTGCGCGATGACACGCATCGTAACCGCCCGCGATTACACCCTGGACCAGCTCTGGCGAGACACCAAAAGTCGGCGGACATTCCGAAGCGTCGAGCACACCCAATCGCCCGGAAGTTCCCGTGCCTGTGTAAAAGAGTCTTCCACCTTTCGCGAGCCTGTCGACCGTTGCGTCAACGGCTTTCACAACATCACCAAGAACGAGTTTCACGGCGCTCGCGACAGTCGCGTCCTCTTCGTTCATAAGTGCGACTATTTCTGCTGTCGACAATGAACTGAGATTTTGTGAACGCGGATTCTCTTGTTCGGTGATTGGAAGCGCGGTTTCAGTCATCTGGCGGCTGATTAAACTGCGAGTGCGACCTGGTTGATACGTTCACGAGCCATTCTAGCGGCAGCGACCGCCGGAGCGAAGCGAGGTGGCTCGAAGAATGCTCGCGGCGCAACCTTCCTGACCTCGGCGCGCAAAGTATTGAGCATTAAATCTCCAGCCGCTCTAAAAACGCCGCCAACGTAAGCTATTTGAAAACGTTCGCGATCCATCTGCAAGTGACGAATGACCGCGACAGCGGCGCGGCCGAGCTCTGTGCCGCCATCCGCAACGATCTCAACGGCCACCTCATCTTTCGCCTTCGCCGCGTTAACAACGTCTCTGCCGAAGCCAGCCAAACGTTCATTCGTAATCGTGGGCGCGTAGATCGCGGTGGTCAGATCGTCCGGACTGGTCACATGAAAATACGCGCAGGCTAGCTCGGTAAGCTCGGTTTTTGGACCACGCCCGTCAAAGGCATAAGCGACAGCGCGCAAGGCGCGCCGCGCGAGCCACGCCCCACCACCCTCATCTCCGGAAATCGGCCCCCAGCCTCCCGCGCAAAAGCGTTTCTGGCGAGCGTTGATGCCGCAGCAGATCGATCCCGTCCCTGCGATAACAACCAGTCCCGGAGCGCCGTCAGTCGCTCCGTACAAGGCGATGGTAGCGTCCGTGACAACTTCGATCTCGCCGATACCGAGTGGAGTGAGTGTTTCACGCATGCGTTCACGCAGTTCTCTGCGGCGCGCGCCGGCCAGCCCAATCTCCGCGGCAACCAGATCTCCGCGGCGGAGCTTCGCAGACGCACACGCACTATCGATCGCTTCGCGCACCGCCGCCGCGGCGCCCGCGATCCCTACTCGCAGTGGGTTGGATGGTCCAGCCAGACCATCGCCAATCACCTGTTGATTGGCGTCCATGACGACGGCTTCAGTCTTGGTCCCGCCACCATCGACACCTACAACCGCGTTATGCGTGAACATTCTTGATTATTCTAGGTGCCGCTGATTTATAATGGAAACTAAAAGATTTTATTATTACGATAATCCATCTTGATAACGGGAGTCTCTAGTGGAAATTCGACAATTGAGGGCCTTTGTGGCCATCGCGGAGTCAGGAACGTTCACTGCCGGTGCGTTGCGAGTGCATGTTACGCAGGCGGCGATCAGCATGCAGATACGGCAGTTAGAGACAGAGATCGGAGCGAAGGTTTTTGTGCGTGCCCCACGTCATGTAATTTTGACAGAGGCAGGTGAACAACTTCTCCGGCGGGCCAGGCACATTTTGCGCGAGCATGATGCGGCACTGGATGAAATAGCAGAGCTCGCCGGGGCCGAGCGCGGCCGGCTGCGAATCGGAAGCGCCTCGGCCATGGTCCTGACCGAACAACTGCCTACTATTTTGAAAGAACTGCGCAAACAGCATCCCGCCGCGGAAATCGCGGTCACGTCCGGAACGAGCGAAGTGCTGGTCGATCAGATTCTTGCGGGAGAGGTCGACATTGCTTTTGTTTCGCTGCCCGTGGACGTGCGTGGCATCAAGACCGAAAGGTTGAGCGAGGATCAACTGGTGGCGATAGCTTCGCCCCGTCATAAGCTCGCAAAACTAAGGACCATAAGCGCCTACACTCTTGCGGGCGAGCGACTTATTCTCGGTGAACGCGGTGGTAACACACGCAGATTGATCGATCAGTTTTTTGCACAGGCTGGCGTGACGCTGCGAGTGGCGATGGAACTCAGCCGGCAGCAGGCGATCCGCCGGATGGTCGAAGAGGACATGGGTGTGGGGATCGTGCCGCTGCAATCGGTAAAAGAAGAAGTCGAAAAGGGAAAGTTAATACGCTGGTGGATTGAAGGCGCGCAAATTAATTGGGAATTGGGAATCGCGCAGTTGAGCAACGGTTACGATTCGCCGATCATGCAGAAGTTCGTGGCCCTTGCGCGTAAGAACTTCACGAATTCGACACCTTCGGGCAGTGTAAAGAAGCCAAAGCCTGTATCAGTCGCGAAAAGTAAACCGAAAACCAAGAAATAGAACTCCTCTTTGGAGGTGCTCAATGTTTCGAGAGGACGTTGACTAGTTGCTCAATATCCTCTTCGTTGTTGAAGAAGTCGGTGGACACGCGAAAGCCTTGCGGCTTCTTCGTCACAAATATCTTTTGTTCCTCGAGTTGAGCCACGACCTGCGCGGGATTCTCCGCGGCAACGAGTGTCTCAGCAGAACGAAACTTCTCGTCTCCAAGCGGCGACAAAACTCTCCAACCGATCTCGTTCAATCTCGCTGTTAACTTGCGGTTCAAGTCGAGTGCGCGAGCCTCAATGTTCGCCATACCAAGCGATTGCATCATCTCAACCGAGGCGCCCAGCGCAAAGATGCCGGCGAAGTGAGGAGATCCGAGCTCGGCGCGGGCCGATACGTCATGACGCAAATGCACCTCGTTGTTTCTATCTCCATCAGGATCCTGAACACTCAGCCACCCAATTGAACGCGGATGTGAAACGTCCTGCAAATCCTTACTGATGTAAACAAAACCCGAGCCATATCCCGACAACATCCACTTGTGTCCCGTCGCGCATAAGGCGTCGATCTTCATACGCTTCACATCGATCTCGAATGCGCCTGCCGCCTGGCTGGCATTAACAACGAGAGCGTGGCGTCCCTTGATGCTCGACAGTTCCTCGAGAT